>CAYTPF010000057.1:0-7617 GCA_964439775.1 uncultured bacterium
GAAATGAAAAAAGAATGTTGCAAGAAGCAGTTGATGCTTTGATTGATAATAGCAGAATGAAGGCAGCTGTTAGGAGTGGTACTAGAAGGCCTTTGAAGTCATTAAGTGATTCGCTTAAAGGCAAGCAAGGTAGATTTAGAATGAATTTATTAGGTAAAAGAGTTGATTACTCTGGTCGTTCTGTTATAGTTGTTGGTCCTGAGTTGAAATTGCATGAATGTGGTATACCTAAACAAATGGCGATTGAGCTCTACCTGCCTTTTGTTCTTAAGGAATTAATTAATAGGGACTTTTCTAAAACACCTCGAAGTGCAAAAATGCTTATTGAAAAAGGTGATCCTGAAGTTTATAAAGTTTTGGAGTATGTTGTTCGTGATCATCCTGTTTTGCTTAATCGGGCACCTACTTTGCATAGATTGGGTATACAGGCTTTTCAGCCGGTCTTGGTTGATGGTAGGGCTATAAGATTGCATCCTTTGGTTTGCGCTGCATTTAATGCTGATTTTGATGGTGATCAAATGGCGGTTCACGTTCCTTTGTCATCTGAATCTCAGACAGAAGCTTGGATGCTAATGTTGGCAAGTCATAATATTTTGCATCCTGCTAATGGTAAGCCAATTGCAATACCATCTCAAGATATGATTTTGGGTTGCCATTATTTAACAAGGATGGCCGAAGATCAGCCTGAAAAGAATTTGCTGATTAATTCTTTTGAAGAAGCTAGTCTCGCTTTGGAGAATAATGAGTTTAGTTTGCATACAAGAGTAGATTTTAGATTTAAAGGGTCAATTATAAAAGATACGACATTGGGTAGAATAATCTTTAATAGTATATTGCCTGATGGTATGGAATTTTACAATGACACTTTGGGTAAAAAATTAATCGAAAAAATAGTTGGTATTTGTTATAAAGAGACAGGTAACTATAAAACTGTTCAATTTTTAGATAAATTAAAAGAATTAGGATTTGGAATTGCGACTCAAAGTGGTCTTTCTATAGCAATCTCAGACGTCTTGATTCCAAGCAAGAAAGATGATATAATGTCGCTTGCTGAAAAAGAGGTAGAAAAAATTCAAAATAAATTTGATAAGCAAATTTTGACAGAAGGTGAGAGATATAATAAGGTTATTGATATATGGACGCATGCAACAAATGAAGTTGCTAATGAAATGTTTGTTGAATTAAAAAAAGATAAGAAAGGTTTTAATCCGCTTTATATGATGGCTGATTCAGGAGCAAGAGGGAGTCAGGATCAAATAAAGCAGCTTGCTGGTATGAGGGGTTTGATGGCTAAACCAAAAAAGAGTATGGTTGGTTCAGCTGGAGAAATTATTGAAAATCCAATTAAATCGAATTTTAAGGAAGGATTGTCTGTTTTTGAGTATTTTCTATCAACTCACGGTGCTCGTAAGGGTCTAGCTGATACGGCTTTGAAAACTGCTGATGCTGGATATTTAACCAGAAGGCTTGTGGATGTAGCTCAAGATGTAATTATAGCTGAGGAAGATTGTGGTACAATTCAGGGTATTTGGGTGGAAGATCTTAAAGAAGGTGAGGAGATTATAGAGCCATTGATTGATAGGATTTATGGCAGAATATGTTCTGAAGATGTTATTGATCCAATTGATGGTACAAAATTTGTTAAGGCTGGCGAATTGATTGATCAAAAAATTGCATCAAAAATTGAATTAAGTAATGTATATAGAGTGAAAATAAGATCCGTACTTACTTGTGAGGCAATGAGTGGTGTTTGTCAGGCATGTTATGGATTAAATCTTGCTACTAATAGAAATACAAATTTAGGAGATACTATAGGAATAATGGCTGCGCAATCTATTGGTGAGCCAGGAACGCAATTAACTTTAAGGACATTTCATATTGGGGGTACAGCTTCGAGAATTGTTGAGCAGACTGATATGAAAACTAAAAAGGCTGGAACTATAGAGTTTTCAGATAATTTGATAACCGCAAACGTTAAAGATGAAGATGGTAACACTGTAACTGTTTCAACAATTAGAAATGGTAAAATTAATTTATTAGATTCTAAGAAGAATATAGTTTCAGATTTTACTGTTCCATATGGTGCTCGAATTTTAGTTAAAAATAAGACAAAAGTTTCAGCTGATGATGTGCTTTTTGCATGGGATCCCTATACAGATGTAATTTTGGCGCGTCATGATGGAACTGTTAAATTAAATGATTTTGTTCAAGGTGAGACGTATATAGAAGAGACGGTTGAGGGTGGTAAAAAGATGATAGTTGTTGTTGAGTCTAGAAATAGAAATTTAAGTCCAAGCATTGAAGTTTCGACAAAGAAAAAAGGTGTTGCTACAGGAGCTAGTATACTTCCTCTTAGAGCTACGGTTGTAGTAAGGGAAGGTCAAAAAGTTAAGGCTGGAGAATTATTAGTCAAAATTTCTAGAGATATTTTGGGTAAAACTAGAGATATAACTGGAGGTTTGCCAAGGATAGCTGAGTTGTTTGAGGCAAGGCAGCCTCAAGACCCAGCAGTTGTATCTGAAATTGATGGTAAGGTTAGTTTTGGTGATGTTAAGAGAGGGATAAGGGAATTGCATATTGCTGGCTCTGAAGAGCAAAGAGTATATAAAATTCCTTATGGTAAGCATATAATAGTTCATGATGGAGATACTGTTTTTGCTGGAGATAGATTGTGTGAGGGCTCTGTTGCTCCGCAAAGTATTTTGGCTATTGGTGGTGTTGCTAAGGTTCAAGAATATTTAGTTGAATCTATTCAAGAGGTTTATAGATTGCAGGGTGTTTCTATAAGTGATAAGCATATTGAGGTTATTGTTCGGCAAATGATGCAAAAAGTTGAAATAATTGATTCTGGTGATACTAAATTTCTGCCAGGAGATAGAATTAATAGATTCGAAATGGCCGCTGAAAATAAGTCTGTATTGAAAAAAGTTGTTGTTACGAATAAGGGTGATTCTGAATATGACAATGGTGATGTAGTTTTGAAGTCAAATATAGATGATATGAATAATGACTTGAAAGAAGATGGGAAGAAAGTAATTAAGTCTAGAAAAGGTAGGACCGCAACATTTAAACCATTGCTGCTTGGAATAACAAGAGCTTCTCTTAATACTGAGAGTTTTCTTTCTGCAGCATCATTTCAGGAAACGACTCGAGTGCTTACAGATGCGGCTGTAGAGGGAAAAACTGATCTTCTTAAGGGCTTGAAGGAAAATGTTATAATTGGAAGGTTAATTCCTGCTGGAACTGGTTTTGAAACGAATCGTGATTTGATAGTTAAATCAATTAACGATAAAGATGAAGAAAAAGAAGTTGATAGCATTAAAAATGATGTAATTGGTGAGTCTATTAGTTAAAAAAATAATATAAATTGTAAATAAAATTCATTATTTATTGTATGAATCAAAAAAATAATAGTAAGTTAATAGGCTTTGCTGTAATGCAAAATAAATGATATAAATAAAAGAATATAAAATATGCCAACAATAAATCAGTTAATACGAAAAGGTAGAAAAAAACAATTAAAGAAAAGCAAGGTTCCTGCGCTTACGAGTTGTCCTCAGAGAAGGGGGGTTTGTACTAGGGTTTATACAACTACCCCTAAGAAGCCGAATTCAGCTCTAAGGAAGGTGGCGCGTGTGCGATTGTCTAATGGATATGAGGTTGCGGCATATATACCTGGGGAAGGACATAATTTACAGGAACATTCAATTGTATTGATCGAGGGTGGTCGTGTAAAAGATTTGCCAGGAGTTAGATATCATGTTATTAGAGGTGTCTTGGATCCTGCAGGTGTTGAAGGTAGAAAAACAAGTAGATCAAGATATGGAGCTAAAAAACCTAAATAGTTATGAGAAGAAGAAGACCAGAAAAAAGAAGTATATTGCCAGATCCTGTTTATAATGACCTTATAGTGGCAAAATTTATAAATAATTTAATGTTAGATGGTAAAAAAAGTTTGGCTGAAAAAATTGTATATGAATCAATCGAATTGCTATCTAAAAAGAAGAAGGTTGACGGTTTGGATGGATTTAAAAAAGCATTGCAAAATGTTGCGCCTGTTTTAGAGGTGAAGTCTAAACGTATTGGTGGTGCTACTTATCAAGTTCCTAGGGAAATATCAAAGAATAGAAGTATGGCTTTAGCTATGCGATGGATCTTGACATATTCAAGAAATAGGAAGGGTAGAACTATGGCAGATAGGTTGGCTGCTGAGATGTCTGCTGCTTATGATAGTGAAGGTGGTGCAGTTAAGAAAAAAGAAGATACACATAAAATGGCTGAAGCGAATAAGGCTTTTGCTCACTTTAGATAGGAATAGATGAAAGTTATACCATTAAAGGATGTAAGAAATATTGGTATTATGGCACATATTGATGCTGGTAAAACCACTACGACAGAAAGAATATTGTATTATACTGGAAGAACTCATCGTTTAGGAGAAGTTCATGATGGTGCTGCTACAATGGATTGGATGGAGCAAGAAAAAGAGCGTGGTATAACAATAACTTCTGCTGCGACGACTGCGATATGGAATGACAATCGTATAAATATTATTGATACTCCTGGTCACGTAGATTTTACTGTAGAGGTTGAGAGATCATTAAGGGTCTTGGATGGTTCAATAGCATTGTTTTGTGCTGTTGGAGGTGTTGAGCCTCAATCTGAAACTGTTTGGAGACAAGCAGATAAATATAATGTACCTAGAATAGCCTTTATTAATAAAATGGATAGAATGGGAGCGGATTTTTATAATGTTCTTGATATGATAAAAGATAGATTGTCTGCTAATCCTGTCCCTATTGTTCTGCCTATAGGAGCATCGGAAACATTTACTGGTCTTGTAGATTTGATAAGTAATGAAGCTATTGTTTATGATGTAGATGATGGTACCAGTTTTAAAAATGTAGATATTCCAACTGATATGGTTGAATTGTCAGATAAGTGGAGAAAGAATTTGATTGAAGAGGTCGCATCTTATGATGAAGATCTGTTAGAGAAGTATCTTGGCGGAGAAGAGTTGTCTGTTGAAGAGATTAAAATTGCGATTAGAAAGGCTTGTATTGATGGTTCTATGATACCAACCTTATGTGGCTCAGCTTTTAAGAATAAGGGTGTTCAGAGGGTGTTGGATTCTGTGATTGATTTTTTGCCATCACCTTTAGATAAAGGTGCAGTAGTTGGTACGTTAAAGAATGATCCTGATAATGAAGTAGAGCGTAAGCCTAGCGATTCTGAGCCATTTTCGGCGTTGGCTTTTAAGATAATGACTGATCCGTTTGTTGGTAGGCTTACATTTTTTAGAGTTTACTCTGGAAAAATATCTACTGGTGATTTCGTTTATAATTCAACATCTGATAATAAGTCGAGAGTTGGTAGGTTGATGCTTATGCATGCAGATAAGCGTGAGGAAAGATCTTCTGTTTCTACGGGAGAGATTGCCGCGGTTGTTGGTTTGAAGCAGGTTAAGACTGGAGATACTTTATGTTCGGTTGATAGTCCTATTTTATTAGAATCCTTGGAGTTTCCTGAGCCTGTTATTTCTGTTTCGGTTGAGCCGCTTTCGCAGAGTGATCAGGAGAATTTGACTACTGGTTTAGTTAAGTTGGCAGAAGAGGATCCTACTTTTACAGTCAAGACAAATGAAGAGACTGCTCAGACAATTATATCTGGAATGGGTGAATTGCATCTAGAGATAATTGTTGATAGACTTAAAAGAGAATTTAATGTAGGTGTGCATACTGGATCTCCACAGGTTGCATATAAAGAAAGTATAACGACCTCAGTTAGTGATGTTCATGGTAAATTTGTTAAACAAAGTGGAGGTAGGGGTCAATATGGTCATGTTGTTATAGATCTTGAGCCTTCTGAGCCAGGTAAAGGCTTTACGTTTAATAATAAAATTACAGGTGGTGCTATACCAAGAGAATATATAAATCCAGTTAGCAATGGAATAGAAGAAGCGATGAAGAATGGTGTTTTAGCCGGATATCCTTTGGAGGATCTTGAGGTTAGTTTGATTGATGGAAGTTTTCACGATGTTGACTCGAGTGAGATTGCATTTAAAATAGCTGGTTCTATGGCATTTGCAGAGGCTGTTAAAAAGGCTTCGCCTGTTATTTTGGAACCCATGATGTCTTTAGAAGTTGTTATGCCTGAAGAGTATCTTGGTGCTGTCATGGGTGATGTGACTTCTAGGAGGGGTAATATTAAAGGAACATCTCAAAGGAAGGATGCTCATGTTTTGAATTGTGAGATTCCATTGTCTAGTGTTTTTGGTTATGCGACTGATTTAAGATCTATGACTTCTGGAAGGGCGTTATTTACAATGCAATTTTCGCACTATGAAAAGACTCCAAATTTTATACAAGAAAAAATTATAGAAAAATATCAAGGTAAGGCATTAGTTTAAAGGAGAATATATAAGATATGTCAAAAGCTAAATTTGAAAGAACAAAGCCGCATGTTAATGTTGGTACGATAGGTCACGTTGATCATGGTAAGACTACATTGACAGCAGCAATTACAAAATGTTTATCGTCTAAGGGTTTAACAGAAGCGACTGATTTTGATCAGATTGATAATGCTCCTGAAGAACGTGAGCGTGGTATAACGATCAATACTGCTCATGTAGAGTATGAGACTGAGTCTCGTCACTATGCTCATGTAGATTGTCCTGGTCACGCAGATTATATTAAGAATATGATTACGGGTGCGGCTCAGATGGATGGTGCTATTTTGGTTGTTGCTGCGACTGATGGTCCTATGCAGCAAACTAGGGAGCATTTGTTGCTTGCTAAGCAGGTTAACGTTCCTTCTATTGTTGTATTTATGAATAAGTGTGATCAAGTTGATGATCCTGAGTTGTTGGAATTGGTTGAGATGGAATTGAGAGAGTTGCTAGATGAGTATGGTTTTCCTGGTGATGATACTCCTATTATTCAAGGTAGTGCTTTGAATGCGTTGAATTCAGATGGTACTGGTGGTGATGCAGATTGTATTCATAAGCTGATGGAGTCTGTAGATACGTTTATTCCTGAGCCTAAAAGAGAGGTAGATAAAGACTTTTTGATGCCTGTTGAGGATGTATTTTCTATAACAGGTAGGGGTACTGTTGCTACTGGTCGTATTGAGTCTGGTATTGTTAAAGTTGGGGATGCGATTGATTTGATTGGTTTAGATAGTGATAAGAAATCTGTGTGTACGGGTGTTGAGATGTTTAGAAAATTATTGGATGAGGGTCAGGCTGGAGATAATGCGGGATTGCTTATGAGAGGTATAGAGAAAGCTGATATTAAAAGAGGTATGGTTATAGCTAAACCTGGTTCTATTACTCCACATAAAAAGTTTAGAGCTGAGGTTTATGTGCTTAAAAAAGAAGAGGGAGGGAGACATACTCCATTCTTTACGGGTTATAGGCCGCAGTTTTACTTTAGAACAACAGATGTAACAGGTGTTGCTAATTTGCCAGATGGTGTGGAGATGGTAATGCCTGGAGATAATGTTAATTTAGATATTGAGTTGATTACACCAATAGCAATGGATAAAGAGTTGAGATTTGCTATTAGAGAGGGTGGCCATACTGTGGGTGCCGGTGTAGTAACTGAAATTATAGAGTAG
>CAYTPF010000058.1:0-7556 GCA_964439775.1 uncultured bacterium
ATAGTCATTATGATAAATAAAAAGCATACATTAAAAAAAAATAAAAAGAAAAACAGAATTAAATCATCTTTAAAGATAGGATCATTGCCAAGATTGGTTGTTTATAGATCAAATAGAAATATTTTTGCTCAAATTATTGATGATATTAAGAAAACAACTATTGCTTCAGCATCAAGTATTGATAAAGATATCGTAAAAGATCTAGATAAAGCTAAAACTAAGTTAGATAAGGGTATTGTAGTTGGTAAAAAAATAGGTACATTGGCAAAAAAAGAAAAAGTTGATAAAGTAATTTTTGATAGAAATGGTTATCGATATCATGGTCGAATAAAAGCATTGGCAGATGCTGTAAGAGAAACAGGAATTAAATTTTAATGGATAATAAAGTAAGAAATATAATTAATCCTTCTGAGCTAGAATTGTTAGAAGAAAATATAGTATGTATAAATAGAGTTGCAAAAGTTGTCACTGGTGGAAGAAGATTTAGATTTAATTCAGTTGTTGCTTGTGGTGATGGGAAAGGTCACATTGGCATAGGGTTTGGTAAGGCAAATGAGGTTCCTTCAGCTGTAAATAAAGCTAAAGAAAATGCAAAAAAGAATATTTTTAAAGTACATATTATAAACGGAACTATTCCACATGAAATTTTTGTTAAGTTTGGTGCTACAAAATTATTGTTAAAGCCAGCATCTCCAGGTACTGGAATAATTGCTGGTGGTGCAGTTAGAAATGTGTTAGAGCAGGTGGGTGTTACTGATATTTTGTCAAAATTAACTGGCTCAACAAATGTTATAAATGTTGTTAATGCTGTAGAAAAAGGATTGAAGTCTCTTAGGGACCCTATTACGGTAGCAAGACAGAGAGGAGTAACGGTTAAGGAACTGTTTAGTTAAAATTATGGCTAAAAAAAATAAATTAAAAATAACACAAATTAAAAGTCCTATAGGATATAGAATCAAATCAAGGAATACTTTGGAAGCTTTGGGTTTAAAAAAAATGAATCAATCTGTAATTCATAATGATGTGCCTTCTATTAGAGGTATGATAAACTCAATTCCATTCTTGATTTCTGTTGAGGAGTTGTAAAATGGATCTAAGTAATTTAAAGCCTGCAAAAGGGTCTACTAAAAATAAAAAAAGAGTTGGAAGAGGACCTGGTTCAACTTTCGGTAGAACTGCTGGTCGTGGTAATAACGGTTATGGTTCTAGGTCAGGTAGCACTTCTAAAATTCATTATGAGGGTGGACAAACACCTCTTATGAGGAGATTGCCAAAGAGAGGTTTTACAAATTATCCTTTTAAGAAAGAAGTTCAAGTAGTTAATGTGGATATTATAGCTGCATTAAATATGGATAAAATTGATGTTAATACATTGATTAAAAATGGTATAGTTAAAAAAGCACATCTCCCTGTTAAAATTTTAGGTAATGGTGATATTGATAAGGCGGTAGAAATAAAGGCAGATATGTTTAGCGCATCTGCAATTAAAAAAATTGAAAATGCTGGAGGAAAAGCTATATATCTATGATAGATAAATTTCTTAATATTTTTAGAATCCCGGAATTAAGAAGTAAATTATTTTTTACTTTTTCTCTATTAATAGTTTATCGTTTGGGTGGACATATTCCAATACCAGGGATAGATAAAGTTGCGTTGGCTACTGTTATGGAAGGATTTAATAACTCATTGTTGGGTTTGTATGATATGTTTGCTGGTGGATTTTTCTCGCAAGCATCAATTTTTGCATTAGGTATAATGCCTTATATTTCAGCTTCTATTATCATACAGTTATTAGGAGCAGTTGTTCCGTATTTTCAACGATTGCAAAAAGAGGGTGAATTGGGACGAAAAAAAATAATACAACTAACTCGATATGGAACTGTTGTAATAGCTTCTCTTCAGGCTATTGGCGTTGCAGTCTTTTTATCAAGTTTTGAAAATCCTGCAATTGTTAGAAATCCAGGGTTTTACTTTTATTTTGTAACAATAATTACTTTAGTAACTGGTGTTATTTTTGTTATGTGGTTGGGTGAGCAAATATCAGATAATGGTATAGGGAATGGTATTTCATTGATTATTATGGTTGGTATTTTGGCTAGGTTGCCTCATGTTATAACATCAAGAATTAAAGGTTATAATGATGGTATTTATACTAATCCATTTGAAGATATCTTTTTATTGGCTCTGATGTTTGCAATAACATTTGTAGTTGTAACAATTACTACAGGAACAAGAAAAATTCCAGTTCAATATGCTAAAAGAGTTATTGGAAGGAAAGTATATGGAGGGCAGTCAACTCATATTCCTTTGAAAATTTTAACAGCAGGGGTAATGCCAATTATATTTGCTCAAGCTTTAATGTTCATACCAAATACTTTAGCTTCATTTTTTGATCAAAATGAAGGAATAGGTAATTTTTTGATAACAGTATTTGCCCCTACGCATATTGTATATTCAATTGTTTTTGCATTTTTAATTATAATTTTTACATATTTTTATACTGCAATAGCATTTAATCCAGTTGATGTTGCAGATAACATGAAAAAACAAGGTGGATTTATACCTGGTGTTAGACCTGGTAAAAATACTGCTGACTATATTGATAATATTTTAACTAAGGTAACACTCCCTGCATCAATATTTTTAGCTTTAATAGCAATTTTTCCAACATTCTTATCAAATTTTGGCGGAGTTGATTTTACATTAGCAAGCTTTTTTGGTGGTACAAGTTTATTAATTATTGTTGGTGTAGCTTTAGATACATTGCAACAAATTGAAAGTCATTTGCTTGTTAGGCATTATGATGGTTTTTTGAAATCTGGTAAGATAAAAGGTAGACGTAGGTTCTAACTGTTTTTTTGATACATATACGAGATAATTGGGAAATAAAGAAAATAAGTAGAAGTTGCCAAATTGTTAAAGAAACATTGGAAACTTTAGAAACCTATATAAAACCTGGTATTTCAACTATTGAATTAGATTCTATAGCTGAAGAATTTATTCGTAGTAAAGATGCTATCCCAGGCTTTAAGGGTTTATACGGTTTTCCTGCTACGATATGTGCTTCTATAAATGATGAAGTTGTTCATGGAGTCCCAAGTAATAGAATATTAAAAAATGGAGAAATATTAAGTTTAGATGTGGGTTCTATTTGTGATGGTTACTATGGTGATCACGCGAGAACATTTGCTGTTGGAGAGATTTCTTCAAAAAATAAACAATTAATGGATGTAACTGAAGAGAGTTTATATAAAGGTATTGAAGCTGCGATTCCAGGAAATTACATAGGAGATATAGGATATGCGATTCAGACGCATGTAGAATCACATGGATATGGCATTGTAAGGGATTTGGTAGGTCATGGTATAGGTGAAAAGCTCCATGAAGATCCTCAGATTCCAAATTTTGGAGAAAAAAAAACTGGTCCAAAAATTGATGTAGGTATGTGCTTTGCGATTGAACCTATGGTTACTATTAAGTCTTACGAGATATTTACGAAAGAAGATAATTGGACAATATCTACAGTAGATGGTTCATATTCTGCTCACTTTGAGCATACGATTACAATAACAAAAAATGGTCCAAAAATATTAACTAAATAATTATGGTTAAAGAAAAAAATATAGAAGTTGATGGTACAATTTTAGAAACATTGCCAAATGCTATGTTTAGAGTAGAATTAGATAATGGTCATGAGGTTTTGGCTCATGTTTCAGGTAAAATGCGTATGCATTATATTAAAATTTTGCCTGGTGATAAAGTGAAATTAGAGTTATCTCCATATGATTTATCAAGAGGAAGGGTTACTTTTAGATATAAATAAAAGTGAAAGATTATTATGAAAGTTAGAGCTTCAGTAAAAAAAATATGCGTTAATTGTCAAATTATAAAAAGACATGGTATAATAAGAGTAATTTGTATTAACCCAAAGCATAAACAAAGACAAGGATAAAAATGGCACGTATAGCAGGAATTGATTTACCAAAAAATAAAACTATCGAATATGCATTGCAATATATTTATGGCATTGGTCATACATCTTCATTAAAAATTTTAGAAGATACTGGTGTTAATCCTAATATTAGAGTTCATGAAATATCTGAAGAAGATGTTCTTAAAATTAGGAATGAAATCGGTGATAATTATTTAGTTGAGGGGCAAAGTAGAGGTCTTGTTACTAAAAATATTAAAAGATTAATGGATATTGGTTGCTATCGAGGTTTGCGACATAGAAAAAGATTGCCTGTAAATGGTCAAAGAACAAAAACAAATGCTAGAACCAGAAAAGGTAAAAAACCTTCAGTTGGTGGTAAAAAGAAGTAAGGAGTTATAAGTGGCGGCATTAAGGAAAAAGAAAAAAAAGATTAAAGTAGATCCTGATGGGATTGCTTATATAAAAGCAACATTTAATAATACCTTGGTAACGTTAGCTGATAAATTTGGCAATGTTATAACTTGGTCATCTGCAGGTGCTTTGGGATTTAAAGGTTCGAGAAAAAATACGCCTTTTGCAGCAACTCAAGCTGCACAAAAAGCAGCAGAAGAGGCAATGAGTTGTGGATTAGTAAGAGTTGAAGTAAGGGTAAAAGGACCAGGTGCAGGTAGAGAAGCTGCTGTAAGAGCATTGCGAACAGCTGGCTTAGGAGTTACATCAATTTTAGATGTGACGCCATTACCACACAATGGATGTAGACCATCAAAAAGACGTAGAGTATAAAGGAAAAATATGGCTAGATATACAGGACCAAGAGGGAAAATATGTAGAAGATTGGAAATGGCAGTTTTTGAATCTCCAAAATTTGCATCACCAAGGAAAAATTATGCACCTGGACAGCACGGACAATCTAGGAGAAGAAAAATGTCTAACTATGGTGTCCAACTTAGAGAAAAACAAAGAGCAAAGTATCTATATGGATTGTTAGAAAAGCAATTTAGAATTTGCTTTAAGAAAGCTCAAGCTAAACAAGGGCCAACAGGTCATAATTTATTGAAAATTTTAGAATCTAGGCTTGATAATAGTGTGTTTAGGTTGGGTTTTGCCCCTACAAGATCTGCTGCTAGGCAATTGGTGTCACACAAACATTTTTTAGTAAATAATAGAGTTGTAAATATCCCTTCATATAGTCTTAAGCCTGGAGATATTGTTAAAGTAAGAAATAAGAGTAAAAGTATTGAATTAATACATGAATCTATGAGGAAAATACAAGGTGATAATCCAATGCCATGGATGACACTAGATAAAGCAAAACTAGTAGGTACTTATGATAGTATTCCTGAAAGATCAGAAATTCCAGAATTAATTAATGAACAGCTTATTGTAGAATTATATTCAAAATAAAGGTAAATAAATGAATGCAAATAAACATTTTCCAGAAATAAATATAGAATTTAAAGAAAGTACAGATACTTTTGCAAAATTAGTAGCACAACCATTTGAAAGAGGTTATGCTGTAACTGTTGGAAATTCTTTAAGAAGAACTTTATTGACCAGTGTCCCTGGTGCGGCTATTACTTCAATTAAAGTTGATGGAGTAAATCATGAATTTAGTACTATTGATGGTGTAACTGAAGATGTGTCTGATTTGATATTGAATTTAAAGCAAGTAAGATTTAAGCTTGATGATGTTGGTCCAGAAAATATCAATATTAAATTAAAAGGTCCTGGTAAATTTACAGGAAAAGATATTAATAAGGCTTCAGAAATGTTTGAAGTCCTGAATCATGATATCCATTTAGCTACTTTAACTGAAAAAGCTGATTTTAATATTGAGATTCAAGTTTCAAGAGGAAAGGGATATACAGCATCAGATAAAAATAAAAGAACAGATGCGCCATTGGGGACTATTTTTATAGATTCTATATATAATCCTATTACTAATGTAGCTTTTGATGTTGTGACATTACCAACCTCTACCGAAGGGCATGAAATGTTAAGCCTAGAAGTTAAATCAGATGGATCAACTACTCCTAGAGATGCAATAAATCATGCTGCTTCTCTTTTACGTCAACAGTTAGCATTATTTATGTTTACAGATTCATCTTCTATAAAAGCTGTAGATGAAGAAGAAATAAATGAAGCAATTGAAAAAACTAAATTATTATCTAAGAGCATAGATGAAATGGAACTATCTGTAAGAAGTCATAATTGTCTTCAAGCTGCGGGGATAAGAACTATTGGTGAATTAGTTTCTAAAGAAGAGAATGAAATGCTAAGATTTAAGAATTTTGGTAGAAAATCTTTAATGGAATTAATAGAAAAGTTATCAGATATGGGACTTAATTTTGGGATGGATATAACTCCATTTTCAGGAGATTAATAATGAGACATAGATTACGTGGTAGAAAACTAAATAGAACATCTTCTCATAGGAAAGCCTTAATGAGAAATTTAGCTATTTCCTTGGTTACTCATAAAAGAATTAAAACGACCGATGCAAAGGCTAAAGAATTAAGAGGTTTTGTTGAGAGGTTAGTTACATATGCTAAAAAAGGCGATACTCATAATCGTAGGTTAATACAAAAAAAATTGCCAGGAAAACTAGGTAAGAATATTGCTAGTATATTAATTCATGATATTGCGCCAGAATATGAAAATAGGAGTGGCGGTTATACTCGTATTATTAAACTTAATAACAGAAAAAATGATAATGCTCCTGTTTCTTTGATTGAATTTGTAGATTTATCAAATATTGCAGAGGTAGTTGAAGAAGAAACTGAAAAAGAGTAAATTATTATATTAGTGTGTTAGTATTTACATTTAAATATTTTAATGTAAAAATTTTATTAAACAGGGCTTTATCTTATATTGCCCTGTTTGTTTTTTTAATCAATTTTTCATTAGCAAATATACCGGAATTAGATTCTAAATTTATTTGGATATTACGAGATAGTTTAACCTCACCAGAAAAAATTCAAAAAGCTTTAATTTATGCTTCTGAAGCTGGATATAATAAAGTTTTTATACAAATTAGAGGAAGGGGATATGCATTCTATAATTCTAAAATTGTACCAAAAAATCCTTTAGTTGATAATTCATTTGATCCATTAAAATATGCAATTGAAATTTCAAAAAAACTTGATATTGAATTACATGTTTGGTTTAACACTTATATTCTATGGTCATCAAGTTATGAACCAAAAGATTTAAATCATGTATATCATTTGAAGAAAGAATGGACAGAGGCTAATACATATGGAAAAATGGATTATACTATTAATTTAAAGTCTCCTAAAATACCTAATTGGGAAGGAATCTATTTATCACCATTACATCCAGAGGTAAATCCATACTTATTATCATTGATTTCTGAAATTATTAGTAGCTATGATATTGATGGAATACATTTTGATTATATTAGATATCAAGATGAAATTTATGGATATAATTCTTATGGTAGAGATAGATTTAAGGATTTATATTCTATAGATCCATCAGATATAGCTAAAGGTATAATAAGTACTAGATTTGGATGGAGCCAAGAGTTTGTTGATTCAACTAAAAATATATGGAATAAATTTCGTCAAGATGCTATTACTAATTTATTAGTTAGTACTTC
>CAYTPF010000059.1:0-7485 GCA_964439775.1 uncultured bacterium
TTTGAATCATTATAATAACTTACTCCATCTATTTCTTGAACAAATTCCATACGATGATTTAAAGGTTTTATTTCTCTTATTGCTTGTTTTATATACCTATGTTTCAAACCATATTTTATTGCTAATGTTGAAGCGGCTAAAATATTTTCTATATTGTGAGTACCTCTTAATCCCATATCCTTAAAATATATTAGTACATCATTAGAATCATTATAATATATCTTTGTTTTATTTAGGGAGAGGAGAGCCTGATCAGAATAACTCTGGGAGAACGGAATTTTCCGTTCGTAATCGTGGAGTTGATTACTAAGGAGGATATCACCAGAATTAAAAATTAGCCAACCAGGCTCTCTTAGATTTTTTAAAATTTTTAATTTTTGATTTAGATAATTTTCTAAAGTTTCATGTCTATCAAGATGATCTGGAGAAATATTTAAAATTATACTATAATTTGGAGAAAAATGATAAACGTATTCTAATTGAAAACTACTTACTTCTAATATATTTATTTTTATCAAATTAGGATTTCTTTTTTCAAATAAAATTAAATCTGAAAAAGGAGTTCCAAAGTTTCCTCCTAATTGGGATTTAATTTTAGCCGAATCAAACATTTTTTTGATTAAATTAACTGTAGTTGATTTACCATTAGACCCAGTTACAGCAATAATTGGAGTATCTGAAAACCAAGATGCAAATTCTATTTCGCTTACTATAGGAATTTTATTTTTTATACATTGTTGTACAATTGGAACTTTCGAATCAATTCCAGGACTAATAATGAGAAGCTTACAATTTAAAACTTTATTAGAATGGCCTCCAATTTCATAGTTGAAATTGCTTAAAATTTCTTTTAATTTTACATCATTTTTTGATTCACTTATAAACGGTTTTGCTCCTATGAATTTGCAAAGTTTAGCAGCAGAAATCCCACTTTTCCCCGCACCTAGAATTGATATATTAATTCCTAGCCATTTTTGGTTTTGAATGTTTTTGAGATTTATCATTGTATTTTAAAGGTCGTTAAAGAAATTAATGTTAAAAGTATTCCAACAATCCAAAATCTAACTACAACATGATTTTCATGCCATCCTAATAACTCAAAATGATGGTGTAGAGGGGCCATTTTAAAAAAACGTTTTCCTTCTCCAGTAGTTTTTTTAGTGTATCTAAAATAAACAACCTGAATCATGACTGATAGGGTTTCTGCTAAAAACACGCCACCGATAATAATCAGCCATATTTCTTTTTTTAAGAGAATGGCTATTGTCCCAAGAGCACCACCCAATGCTAAAGAGCCAGTATCTCCCATAAAAACTTTAGCTGGATTAGCATTGTACCAAAGGAAACCAATACATGCACCTACCATAGCAAAGCAAAAAATTAATAATTCCCCAGTACCTGGTAAATAAATTATATTTAGATAATTACTGAAATCATACCTACCACTTGCATATGCTATAGCTCCAAAAGCTAATGTTGATATAGCAACAAGTCCAGCAGCTAGTCCATCAAGGCCATCAGTGAGATTTACAGCATTTGATGTCGCAGTTATAATAAATATTACAAATGGTATATATAAAATATGTAAATCTAACACACCACTAGTAATATCATAAGTTATCCCATTGTGTGGTAGAAAGGGTATTGAAATTATTGTTCGCAAAACATCTTTTTCAGGATAAAAATATAATATTACAGCAACAAAAGTGCCAATAAGAACTTGACCAGTTAACTTGTATTTAGCTATTAAACCTTTAGAGTAACCTTTAACAATTTTTAAATAATCATCTATAAAACCAAGAATCCCCATAAAAAATGTTACAAACAAAATTAAAAAAATATATTTATCATCTAATTTTGCCCAGAGGATAGTAGGGAGGATAATTGATATAAGGATAATTATCCCCCCCATCGTTGGAGTCCCTCGCTTTTTATGGTGAGAGTTAGGCCCATAAGAGCGAATAATTTCGCCTATTTGATGTTTGTGAAGTGTGCGGATAATTTTGGGCCCAAGAAGGAAACTTATTAGTAATGCTGTTATAGCTGCACCTGATGCACGGAATGAAATATATTGAAATATATTTAAACCAGAAATTGTATTGTGTAATGGGTATAGTAAATGATAAAACATGATTAACCAAAAACCTCATTGATAATTTTTTCTAATTTCATACCTCGCGATGCTTTAAAATATATAACATCACCTTTTTTAATAAATTTTGATAAATTATTTGATAAATCTTCTTTTTTGTCAAAGTAAAAAGTATTAATTGAACTTTTGTTTAGAGTAGAAATAGTTTTTTCTGTAAGTTGTCCTATTCCAAATACACTATGTATATTAGTCTTTGATATTATATTACCTAGTTCTTTGTGATAGGGGATACCTTTATCACCTAATTCAAGCATATCAGATAGCACTGCTATACATCTATGTTTTAAGCTATATTTATCAAGATCTAAAATACCAGATTTAGCAGATTCTAAGTTTGAATTATATGTATCATCTATAATTGTATAGCCATTTTGATTATAGATATTGTTTCTACCAATTAAATTTTTAAATTTTTCAATATTTTCAGTTATAACATTTTTATTAACACCTAAAAAATCTGATATAGAAAATGCCGCTAAAGCATTATAGGCAAATGCTTTGCTTCCATAAGGTAACTTTATTGATATTGTATTATTTATTTTTAAATTGTTTTGACCATTATCATCGATAATTAATTTGCCACTATAATTAGCATTTTGTTTTAGACTATATGTTATTTTATTAGCATTTGTTGGAATTTTTTTTATATATGGATCATCTATATTTACAAAAGCAATATCTTTATCAGACAAACTTAAAAATAATGATGATTTTTCTTTTGCTATATTATCTAATGATTTAAAGAATTCAATATGTGCACCTGATATATTTGTTATAAGTCCAATATTTGGTTTTGAAATATTACATAACTTTTTAATTTCTCCAGGTTTACTCATACCCAATTCAAATATATAATTGTCTGCATCAGTATCCATTGCAATAATCGATAGCGGTACTCCTGTTGTACTATTATAATTACCTTTAGAATAGTTACATTTCATATTATTTGATAAAATAGATCCTAGAATTTCTTTTGTTGTGGTTTTACCATTTGAACCTGTTATACCTATTATATTTCCACTAAAACATTTTCGCCAATGCATAGAAATTTCTTTTAAAGTATTATAAGTTGATTTAACATAAGTTATTTTTTTTGATTGAATATCAGCTTGATTCTCTGATAAAATCAATGATGCGCCAGACTTGATTGCATCATTAATAAAATCATGCCCATTAGCCTTTTCACCTTTTAATGGGATAAAAAGGTCACCATTTTGAATGAGTCTAGAATCTATTGTTAATCCAGTAATTCTTGCTTTATTTTTAATTTTATATCTTGAAAATAGCATATTGTTAAATTTTTTAATATTTGAAATTTCAATTCTCATACAAAATTTTGAATAATTTCAACATCATTATGATATATTTTTTTATTTTTAATTAATTCATAGTTTTCTCTTCCTTTGCCTAAAATCAAGAGAATATCATTATCATCCATCTTTTCTATCGCATCTTTAATTGCATTTTTTCTGTTTAAATCTATTTTATAGGATTTATTTTTAAAACCTTTAACTATATTTGAAACAATGTTCTTCGGGTCCTCAAACCTTGGGTTGTCTGAGGTTATGTATACAAATTTAGAATATTTTTCAGCAATAGATGCCATGTCAGATCTATTAGAGGCATCTCTGTTGCCACCACAACCAAACAATGTAATTAGATTGTAATCAAATGATTTGATAGTAGATAAAACTTTTTTATAAGCATCTGGAGTATGAGCATAATCAATAAATATTTTCTTTTTTGAATGAGTATCAATTCTTTCTAATCTACCAGGAATAGATTTAAAACTATTTATTGCGTTTATAATTTTAGGGATAGGTACACCAATTGCAATACAAGAACCTATCGAAGCCATAATATTAAGTAAATTATATTCTCCTATTAATTCTGTATTAATTTTATAATCTTTGCCAAAAATATTTAATAAAGCTGATATCCCATTAATTGTAGAGTTATAATTTTTTGGAAAAATATCAGCTATTTCATTTAAACTATATTGAATAATTTTACAATTGATATTCTCTTTGATTTGATCTGAATATTTATCATCTATATTAAGAATTGCACTATTGTTTGAATTAAGTTTTTTGAAAAGCTTAAGCTTTGATTTGAAATATAAATCCATATTTTTATGAAAATCTAAATGTTCTGGTGATAAATTTGAGAAAACACCGACATCAAATGATACATGGTCAACTCTATGCAAATCTAAAGCATGTGAAGAAACTTCTATTACTGCATTTGATATTTGATTATTTTTCATTGTATGTAAATAATGATGTATCTGATTTGATTCTGGTGTAGTGAAATTTGTATTTAAAATCCCATTTTTATTTATTAACCCAAGGGTTCCAATAGTACATGATTTTATTTGATTATCATTAAGTATATGATTAATAATCTGACAAATAGATGTTTTTCCATTTGTTCCTGTTACACCAATGATTTTAATGTCTTCATTACATTTTCTATAAAAATTATTGGATATTTCTGACATAATCTTTCTAGAATTATTTACTTCAATATATGGAATAGAGCATTCGTTACTTTCCAATTCAGAAACAATAGCATAGGCACCATTTTGTATCGCTTCATTAATATAATTATTACCATCAGTATTGCAACCTGACAAAGCTATGAATAGTGCGCCATTTTGAACCTCTTTAGAATTATGTGTTATATGCGAAATATTAATATTATTAAGTTCATCTTTAGTTGTATAGTCGATATTTTTTAAAAGCTTTATTAAGTTCATTTTAATTTAAAATAGAGTTCGTATTAATATTATTATTATATGAATATAAATTTTGAAAATTACTTGTTTCTAAATGAATGATTCTTTCAAATATATTTTTTACTGCGGGAGCAACTGAAATACCAGCCCAATGATATCCTTTATTAGAATTTGCAGAATCTATAGAAATAATACATACATATTTTGGCTCATAAGAAGGATAAATTGCTGCAAACGAAGATACATAATTTTGTTTTGAATATTTACCATTTTCAACCTTTTGTGCTGTACCCGTTTTGCCTGCTATATCAAAACCTTTTATATGCGCATAATTACCTGTCCCATCAATGATTGCATTTTTAAGCATTGCGAGCAATTTTGTTGAAGTGCTGTTTGAAATAGATTGTCTTATAACCTGAGTTTCAGTTTTATATTGTTTGTTTTTATTGAATTGGATATTATCTATAATATTAGGCTTTAATAAAAATCCCCCATTTGCAATTGCGCAATAAGCCATTGCAAGTTGCAAATTATTAATAGCAATCTCCTGTCCTATAGCAATTTCAGGAGCACTAATTCCAGACCATTTATTAATAGGTCTTAATATGCCATATGATTCACCTATAAGGGGTATACCTGTAGAACTTCCAAAACCAAATTCTCTAGAGAATTTATATATATTTTTTTTACCAATTTCACTAGCAATTTTAACCATACCAATATTACTTGATTGTGAAAGAATTCCAGTCAATGATAAATCTCCATGCTTTTCATGATCATGAAAGATTTTATCATAATATAAAAATTCACCATTTTCACAAAAATATATATTTTGATTGTAATCATTAATTAATTCAAGCTTTCCAGCCATTGTAACAACTTTATAAGTTGACCCAGGTTCATATATATCAGTTATAACCCTATTTCTTTGAGAATCAATTGAATAACTATTGTAATTATTTAAATCAAGAGAAGGGATAGATGACATTGCAAGAATGTTACCTGTAAAGGGATCAACTATAACTCCATTAGCACTTTTAGCACCTGTTCTCTCAATTGCTATGTTTAGTTCATCCTGCAGAATAGTTTGAATGTTAATATCAATGGTCAATGTTATGTTCGCACCATTCTCCGGCTTAAAATTACTTCCAATTAAGGCATTGTATACCGCACCTTTAGTTGCAAAATAATCCTTATGCTCCTGTCCACTTAAAATATGGTTAAATTTAGCTTCAATACCAATTTTGCCATTATTCTTACCATCAGTATATCCAATAAGCTGACTAGCTAATTCAGAATATGGATAATATCTACTAATTTTTTGATCAATATTAAGCCCAGTTAAACCTTTTAAATTTTTTATGTCTTGTTGCGAAACATTTTTTTCAAGCTGTATATAATTACTATTTTTAGACATTTTATCAATATAATACTTAGATGATTTTTTAAATACTTTGCTCAATTCATTTGCAATAAGCATTTTGTTTTTATTTGTATTTATTTCACTATTTGAGTTAACCCATATTGTATATTTATTTATGTTTTGTGATAGAGGTATTGAGTTTTTATCTAAAATAAGTCCTCTATGACCTTTTAATGTAACAAAGGATGCAATATTATTAGTTAATTTATAATTCGCTTCGTTATGGTTAATGATTTGCAAAGAAAATAATTGAATGAAAATAACTAACCATATAAATATAATTGCTGATATTATAATATTAATTCTAATTTGGCTAGCTTTGTAAAATTTATTCATCAATATAGATTATTAAAGATTCTGGTTCTGCTATAATCATTTGAAGCTCTTTACTTGCAAGGTCTCGAATTCTATCAGACCTTTTAAGTCCAGTTACATTACCTTTCTTTGCTGTTATCAAAGTAGAATAGTAAATGAGTTCTTTATTTATGATATCATTATAGTCTAATAATTTTAGGTAGTTATTTTTTTGAATAAGATATGCTATTAAAAATATGGTAGTAATAGAAATGAAAATTATAAAATTAGAACTTAATGATGAGGTTTTTTTTGATATCATATTCTTTCTGCAACCCTCATTTTAGCACTTCTAGATTTTTTATTAAACTTGATTTCATTTAAACTAGGCACAATAGGTTTCTTTGTTATTCGTTTCAAGTAAGCTACTTGATTACAATGACAAATTGGAATTTCTTTTGAACAAATACAATGCTTAGATTGATTTAATATAAATCTTTTAACAATCCTATCTTCTAGAGAATGATAAGAAATTACAACAATTCGTCCACCAGATTTTAAATATGAGGTTGTTTTCTCTAATGTAGTTTTTAAAATAGACAATTCATCATTAACTGCAATACGAATAGCTTGAAAAACCCTTGCTAGCGATTTATTCGCAAAACGAGTTGGGACAACATCTAGAATTGATTGCTTTAGATCAAATGTAGTATTCATCATTCCAGCTTTAACGTATTTTTTTATCGATTTACTTATTGCTCGAAACTTTTTTTCTTCACCAAATTCTTTGATAATTCTAGAGATTTCATTTTCTGAAATCTTTTTAATTAATTGAGAAGCACTAATGCCTTTTTTTATGTTAAATCTCATATCTAATGG
>CAYTPF010000060.1:0-7423 GCA_964439775.1 uncultured bacterium
AAGTAATGCAGGGCGAAATGATTGTGGTTCCTAAAGGGGTTGAACATAAGCCTTGTGCTATAGAAGAATGTAAAATTTTAGTTGTTGAACCTCGTGGTGTTATAAATACGGGTGATAAAGTTAATGAATTAACAATTAATGAAGATCAATGGATTTAAAGTGTTAAAACGTCTAACATTATCTTTGAGTTTAATAACTATAATATTTACTCAAAATGAAACTAATGAGGATTATAATATCAATGCACGTATAGTTTTATCTATTAGCCATAATAAGCAATATTTTCAGTTTAATGATCAACAAATTAGAACAAATAAAATTGAATCTATCGGTTTCTCCCAAAGTCTTTCTGGCTTAATCTACTTAAGTGAACTCAATAAAGAACTTAAAAATAAGTTGATAAAAAAAGCCCCAAAAAAAATGCAAAAATCAATTAAAAAATTAAATTCAATATCTGTTGGTGCACAAACATTTAGCAGTATCTATTCTATTATACCATCATCTATTAACTATACAAGTAATAATGAATATGATTTCTTATTTCTTAACTGGCCGTATATTGATTTAGAATTATATATCTTAGGACTTGATTTAAGCTTAAGCTCTATATATCTCTATAATAAAAATGAGTATAATCAAGGAAAAACAATGTTAAGACCATCTCTAGGTGTTTCACTTGGACTATCTGATATATCAATTTCTAAAAAATTCCCTTTTTCATTTAATATCCATTATCGTTTAAGATATTTTACTACAATGGAATTTGATAAACATATAAAAATTAATAGAATAAATACGCAACCAAGTATTACAATAAATCTTAAAATACCTTACGAAGTAAAGGTTCCTTTTAACAAAATTTAATCTTGTTAAATTAAATTATTAATAATAATTAACTTAATCCATCCAATTGTTAAGCAAACTAAGCTTAATATAAAAGTATATGTTCTTGGTCTTATATTTAGATCTCGTTGATTTTGAAGTCTTATAAAAAAATGAAGCACTCTAAAAAACACAAATCCCCAGGCTAAATAAACATCCAGCTGACTGTAATTATTTAATATAATATGCAATATGCATAAAATGTAAAATAATATAGGAATCTCAAACATATTTTGAAATTGATATCGAGCAGACCATAATTGATCTGGAAATTCACCCTCATACAAACGAAATTGGCTTAATTTTATTTCTTTATTTTTAAGATTTCTAAAAGCTAAAAAAAGTAATCTGAACGTGAGAAAAATTTTTATAAATACTATAATTACAATTGGTAAAATAAATTCCATATTCAATTTTATTTAATTACAATAAATATTATTATTATAAATCATTTCAAACCTATTTCAGCTAATCTCTTATTTAAATATTCACCAGCAGTATAATTACTAGATAACTCAACATCATCTCGAGGGTGTAAAAATAATGGCATTGACATTCTAGGCATGTTTTTATCATCTAATTCTGGGTTTATTACTCTATGAGTTGTAGATGGATAGTATCCTTCTGATGCCATTTGAAGCATATCACCTATATTAACAATTATTACTCCAGGATCACATGGAACATCATGCCAATCATTATTAATATCTAATGCCTGTAATCCCGAACTAGTTGCTGAACATAATATTGTAATTAAATTTATATCCTCATGAGCAGCAGCTCTAACTTCTTTTTTATTATCAGATGCTCTTAATGGTGGATAATGAATAACCCTAAATAAATTTCTAGTACTATTTTCAACCATTTTAGAAAGCGGCATTGAAAATTTTGATTTTACTTCGGATGGAGTATTGATCTCGATCCAATATAATAATTTTTCTGATAGATGACATAAATCATTATATAACAATTTAGTTTCATTACTTGTAAAATCAGGACATTTCCCAATGGCATAGTAATTATAAAACTCCTTTAAATCTCTAAATTTATAATCTTTAGCATGTTCTGTACCAAATGGGAAATAACCATCTTGAGCTTGTTTATTCTTATCAAATAGGAATAAGTGTTTTTCATCTGATTTAAAAAACTCTTCCCAAAGATTATATACTTTATTAACTAAGTCCATATCAATAGGATGATTTTTTATTACAGCAAAACCGGTATTCTTTAAAGATTTTGTAAAATCAGTAGGAGCTTGATCTGATCTAAAATCAATAACCTGAATATTATTGTACATAATAATTACACATAAATAATATTCAAATGTAATTTAATTCAAATAAATTTTCAAATTATTATTATTTCTATTCTAAGATAATACTTACTATCCCAACTACATCAAGAATATTAATAATTCCATCTTGATTTACATCAGCTAAATATTGACTAGATGGATCAATTAATGCTTCATCTAATATATGTTGTACTATAATTACTACATCAAGAATATTAACAAGGTCATCCATATTAATATCTCCCAACATAGTAACTAATGGAGTTCTTGTAGTTATAAATAATGCAGAATTATCTGATAGTGTCCTTGCAGCAGAAGGATATTGATTATTAAATGTATATTCCAATCCAACATGTCCAGAATGATCCTCTATCCCAACACTACAATATGCACCATGGACTACTGCATCCCAATTACCAACAGGATAACTACCTGTAGATGTATTATTAAATTCTTTATACTGTAACTTCATTTCACCATCACCAGTTGGAGTTTGATCGCCTGTATTATAAAGAATTATTTGAAAAGTTTCTAAAGAATTACTATTAAATGTTCTAACATCAGACCATTCTACAATATAAAAATCATTATCAGGAGAGCTATATGCAAAAACATCACCGCCGCTAGTTGTTTTTAAATCATCCCAAAAAACTGCTACCATAGGTGAAGGACCTCCAGCACCAGGAAGCTCATAATTTCTAAATGATTCCATATTAGTTTCACCAAATGAAATCCAACCATTAGTACATATAGTTAACTCATCGTACTCTATACCATAAAATTTAAATGTGAAAGGCAACTCTACAGTTGTTATACTATTTGAATAGATACCATTACCATTATCATTCAATCCTAAATCATAACCAGGTCCACCATATCCCGGATCAATCTCTATCCAATCATAAGTTGGTGCAAATTCATAACCTATATCTGCATAATCATATATATAATAACCATGAGAATCTGGACCCAATGGATCAGTTGCTGTCGCATATCCTAATTGCAAAGAAAAATTAACTTTTTGATTAAATCCTGAATCATTATTTAACGTTAACTCAAAATTAGATTGGGCACCATTAATTAAATTTGAGTTTGCTAAAATTGAAAAACTTGATGATGACATACTCTCATTACCTGGTGCGATAGTATTCCAACTTGAATTTTCACCATTAATTACTAAACCTGGCATAGAGCTACTCAATGTACCTATTAGATTATCTAAGGGGATACTCCCTTCATTATGAAGAGTTACAAATAACTCACAACTTTCACCAGGTTCTAAAAGATTATTTGAATTATCATCTTCCAATATTAATATTCCATTGACTTCTATTTTCCCAGCAGTTACATCTGCAGGCATTAATAAATTCCATGAACCTTGATCTGAAGTTAAATTTAATCTTAAATCCAAACTAGTTTCATCAATGACATCAGGATCAACAGAAAAACTAAAATCACCGACTTCACTGTATGAATTTGCATCAATATATGCAAATAAGGCTCCATCATCTATAATACTTAATTGAGTTGAAGAAGAAACTAATTGGGCATTTAATCCTGACAGAACTTCATTACCTGAATTGTATAATCTTATTTGTAAATCAATATTCTCACCTGGGTTAATATTACCATCACCATTACCTAAATCATCTATAATATTTATTTCAGATTCTGGCAATGATATAACAACATTATTATTTGCTATTGAAATTGTAGACTGTGATGGTTTATGATCTTGTTTAACTACAGTAACTAGAATTTCACCAGAACCAACATCATCAATATTTAAAGTTACTAAACCATTTGAGTTAGTATAATCAGAAATAAAAATTTCATCATTTCCTTTTAAAAGTGTAACATAGGCATCTTTTACAGGGCTATTATTACTATTCAAAACTTCAATATCAATAAAATTTGTACCAGGCTGGATTGATGATACATGATTTACTGTAATTAACTCTGGTCTTTTTGTCCATAAATGAGTTGAGCCATCACCCATCAAATTATTCCAATAGGAAAACAAGTTAATATTATTATTGGGGTTATTAGGATATGTATTATATAAAACTAATTTTCCATAAGCTACAGCCTCACCTGCTGTAAAATTTTCCTCAATAAAAATTCCCTCATAAATACCCATATTAATAATGTTATTAAATGCTGTATGAGTATATATAGTGGCTGTACCTATAGCAGCTACCGCTCCTACAGGTGCACCTGGTGTACCTGAACGTAAAAGTGTTTCTGATAAACAATAGGTTCCAGAATCAAATGACCCTGTATCACAAGTTAAAAAAGTTGCAAATGGATGCTTCGTATAATTATACAAATCACCCATAACATCATCTGGATCAAAACCACTAGCACCATAGTAACCTCTATAATTCATATATAAGGTTCCTGAATTAAACTGGTTTTCCATCCAACTTGAATAGCTATTACCATTATATTTAGTATTTATTGTTTCCATACCATATTCATCTAACATCTCTTCAATATACTCATTTGTAATTACAGTAGAAATACCTGAATCATAAGGATCACTAACTAAAGAAACTGTTTCATACCAATCATCATCCATATCTGTAGCTTTTTCATAATTAAGAATTTTATTTACAACAACACCAATATGGGTCGGATTTCTAACAGACATTCTTGATATAATAACTTCTGGGAAAAAATCATTACCTACCAAAAGAGAATAAGGCCAATCACCCTCACCATTAACACCTGAAAAATATTCATAGTTTGTATCAACACTATAGCTTCCTGAAGCATCTCCAACAATTGTAACAAATTCAGGTGGGATTTCCCAGTTATTATATGCATCTTCAATATAATTTTGAATATTATTACTACTATTTCCAATATCATCTACATTCACAGTATATACTACATACCCTCTTTCATGTCTCCAGTCTAACAAATTTTGGAATGCCTGGTCACTAGCACTATTTCCTCCACATATATACAAAATTGAAGGTGGTTGAAATTTTTCATTATCCCTGCTAACATAATTAGGTGAAAATTTTGTCATATATTTTTCGAATACCTTGGACCTTGGCATAGTTTTATATGATAAATTTTCTCTTTCACCAGATTCAACAATTTCAATATCAACCTCATCAAAAATTTCTAATCTTCTTTCAGCAGGATAATAATTAAATGGTGTAATAGTAATTGTTAAAAACTCTTCACCTCGCATTATCTGACGTTCTGAAATCCATATATTATTTGAAGGGAATTTTTGATTTGAATTATAAAATTCAAGATTTTTAACAAAGCCCTTCTCGTCAAGATTTTTTATACGATTTTGAGTTGGATATACATCAATTTCTTCTTCAAAATGCGATGATAAAACATTTAATTGAATATCATATTCAGTATATGGATCAACATGATATGTTATAGAATATGTTGGTAATTCAGGCATACCCTTATCCATAGTAAATCCTGATTTATCTGCCTGAATACGACGGTAACCATCAGATTCTACAAATGATATATCACTAAGATTAAAATTAATCGTTCTCGAATTTCCTTCTTTTTCATTTAAATTAAAACTTCCAAATACTAATGATAATGATAATAAAACTATAATTTTCTTGTACAATGTATTTACTCCTAATTCTTTAATTCTTGAAAAATATATTCTATAGTAAATTTATATATAGAATATTTATTATTCTTTCTATTTATTTGTTTCAATTTGTAAACCATAAAAATGATAAAAGTTTTACCACAAAATTATAACCTAAGTAAAAAAATCCTATTTTTAGGATTCCCAATAATATTAAGTAATTTAAGCCGAGTGATTATGACAATGTGTGATACTGCAATGGTTGGAAGATTAGAAACAGGGTCACTATCGGCAGTTGGTATCGGTGGATTATTAGTTTTTATTTTTACAAGTATTGGTATCGCATTACGTACCTCAACTCAAGCAATGGTTTCTAGAAGATTAGGCGAAAAAAAATATACTGAATGTGGTGATGTTATTAGAAATGCTTTATTATTTTCTACTATACTAATGCTACCACTCTCAATATTTATTTTACTCCTAGCACCATATATAATCCCTTTTTTATTTAAAAATCTCCAAATTGAAGTCCTTAAAATTTGTATTCAATATGTTCAATGGTCAGCATTATCTATTTTTTTTACTTCTATTGCATTTACTTTAGCAGGTTTCTTTTCAGGTATAGAACGAACTTCTGTTCATATAGAAACAACATTAGCTTCTAATATTCTAAATGTTTATTTAAACTGTGGTTTAATCTTTGGAAATGATAAATTATCTAATCTATTGGAGTCTCTATCAATAGAATGGCTTTATCCAATATGGGATATCTATAATTTCCCTGAATTAGGAGTTAAAGGGGCTGCAATTGCAACTACTTTGTCAAGTGCATTTATGTTTTTTCATTATCTAATTAGATATTATTTTTTAGTAAAGGATAGTAAATACTCTTCTCCATTTAAGTTTAATAAAATTATTATTATCAGATTAATATCTCTAGGAAGCCCATTAGCAATACAACTTGTTACTGAAATGAGTGGCTTTCTAATTTTTAAAATGATAGTTTCCAAATTAGGAACTATCGAATTAGATGCAACAGAAATTGTTTGGAATGTAGCACATGCTTCATTTTTACCTGCGGCAGGGCTTGGTCAAGCATGCGCAACAATAGTAGGAAAATCACTAGGTGAAAAAAATTCAAGCAGAGCTTTTGAAAGTATATACGAAACTATTCGATTATCAGCATTTTTTATGGGTATTATGGGTCTAATTTTCATTCTATTTCCTAATTATATTCTTAGATTTTTTTCTAATAATTTTTTAGTAATTACAACTGGAATTCCTTTATTGCAAATTTTAGGACTTTTTCAAATTCTTGATGCAATGTGTCAAACTTTTTGGTTTGCTTTAAACGGTGCAGGTGATACAAAATTTCCAGCGTTCTCTCAAATGCTCTGTATGTGGGGTATATTTATTCCATTATCATGGATTTCTACAACATTTTTTAATGTTAAACTTACATTTTTATGGTCATACTTTATTTTATACTTATTGCTACTAACTATAATTTTATATTTAAGAATACAATCAGGAAACTGGTTAAATAAAAAATCATAAAAAAAGGCTAACAAATTGTTAGCCTTTTTCTATTACTATATTTATTTACTTAAGCAATACTAATTTTGTTGTTTGAACTGTATTACCAGATGTCAATTGCGCAACATACA
>CAYTPF010000061.1:0-7309 GCA_964439775.1 uncultured bacterium
TTTTGCTTTTCATATTCATCACAGACCTCTCTTAGCACCTTTCGGTTCTCATATAGCATCTGATGCCAAATATTAATATTTGTTTTACTATGAAGAGATGAAAATAAAGCTATAACTAATATAAATTGCTTAAATAGATTAATCATTTTTATAAAATCTTTGATTATACTCATTTATCATTCGATGAGCAGTATAATCAATAGAGGTCTCAATAGAGCATCTCATTATTTTCAACCACTGTTTTTTATTATTATAGTATAAAGGTATCACATCATTTTTCAACCTATCATACAAAGATTCAGCATCTGATTTATCATCACAATAATCAGGAGATCCTATCGACCATCCATTCTTACCATTAATGCAGCCTTCAGCCCACCATCCATCTAATATAGAAAGATTTGGAACACCATTAAGAGCAGCTTTCATTCCACTAGTACCTGATGCTTCATTTGGTCTTAATGGTGTATTAAGCCAGACATCAACTCCAGATGTTATCAATTTTCCAAGTCTCATATTATAATTTTCAATAAATACAATCTTAATTTTATTATTAATATTTTTTGATACATCTAAAATCTCTTTTATAATCTCTTTACCACCATAATCTTTTGGATGAGCCTTGCCTGAAAATATAATCTGAATTTTATTTTTACCAATTTCAAGCAATCTATCTAAATTTTTAAATATCAATCTTGCTCTTTTATATTCTGTAGAACGCCTTGCAAAACCTATCGTTAAAACATCTGTAGAAAACATCTGCTCTTTTAAGCCCTCTTCATTAAATAATAATTCCTTTTGCTTGATATGAGCAGACTCAACTTCATCATCACATATATCCTTCAAGCTACATAATAGATTAGGTTCTAATCTCCATCCAGGTATTTTTTTATCAAAAAGCTCAGAAAAATATTTACCCATCCAACTAATATGATGAACACCATTTGTTATATAATCTAAATTAAATTGTGGAAATTGATTCTGTGCTACATCACCATGTAGTTTTGAAACCCCATTTGCAGATTTACTGAAAAACAAACCCAATTCAGTCATATGTAATTGATTATTTTCTTTTAATGTTTTAAGATTCAATGATCTAGGTAGTTGCTCACCTAAAATTTTTTGACAATCAGACATATCAAACTGATCATGTCCTGCAGGAACTGGAGTATGTGTTGTAAAATGACACTTGGAACGAACCATGTCCTCATCTCCATTATATTTCTTCAATAATTCTAATGTTAAAAATGAGCAATGGCCTTCGTTCATATGATACGTTTCAATACTATTATAACCAAGAACTTCTAAAGCTTTCATCCCTCCGAGACCAAGAATAGCCTCCTGCATAATTCTATGATTACTATCTCCAGAATATAACCTTTTAGTTATATCTCTATCGTTAGAATGATTATCATCCAAATCTGTATCTAAAAAATAAATAGGGACCTGGTGATTATTTTCACCTTTATAAAAATATCTATATATACTTATCCAAACTTTTCTTTGATTTAATGTTATAAATACCTTTTCTGATACTAATTCAAAAAAAGACTTATAATCAAAACTTGGATAAAGCTCAATTTGATCGCCAGCAGCATCAATTTTTTGTTTAAAATAGCCTTCCTTGTATAGCAAAGTAACAGCAACCATCTTTAAATCTAGATCAGCAGATGCTTTAATGTGGTCACCTGCCAAAACACCAAGACCACCTGAATACGTTGGAATCTCTGATGATAAACCAATCTCAGCTGAAAAATATGCTATACTTGTTTCTTTTTTTGTCATTAACTTATTATACCTTTATTTATATAACTGAATCTATTTGAATTTTCTGTTATTTCCTTCATACTATTAATCATCGAATCAGTAATGTCTTCAAAATTAAATCTCCAAACCCAATTTTTTTCTGATAGTAACCCGGGCGTATTAAATCTATATCTTGATCCTAAACCCAAAATATCCTGTAAAGGGATTATAACCCTATCACAAACACGACTCATTGCAAACTCAATCAACTTCCAATGAGTATCTTTTGCTGAAAAATTATCGAATAATATTTTTTTCTGTTTATGATTTAATGATTCTAGCCAGCCAACCAATGTGTCATTATCATGAGTGCCTGTATACAAAACAGTTTTTGATGAATAATCATTATTCAAAACAATATCATTTAAATCAAATTGTAAAACACGTATTCCTGGTAACTCAAATTTATCTCTAAGATCAATTACATCCTGAGTAATATCACCAAGATCCTCAGCAAAAATATCATAACTGTTTAAATCAATAGAAAGTGCGCTTAATAATTTATCTCCAGGAGAATCTGACCAAAAGCCATCCTTGGCAGTATGATTAATAGGAATACTATAGTATCTTGAGAAACCAATAAAATGATCTATCCTTATAATATCAAGCATACTAAACATTCTTTTAAATCTATTCTTCCACCATTCAAAATCACTATCCATATGTTTATCCCAATTATATACTGGCATACCCCAATGCTGCCCATCAATATTATAATCACAAGGAGGACATCCTGCTTCGTAGAGCATATTGCCATCTACATCCAATTTAAACAACTCTCTGTTTGACCAAACATCACAACTATCATAACTAACATAAATTGGCATATCACCAATAATCTGAATCCCTTTATCTTTAGCATAAGACCTTATTTTTTTCCAGTTAAAATCAAACAAAAATTGAATGACTTTAATAACAGATTCTATTTGATCATTCTTAACAGTAAAATTCTGCCATTTATTCCATGATAAACCTTTATTGTTTATCTTCATTGTACTATAATACGCATAATCATCTAACCAATATGAATTTTCTTTACAAAACATCTCATATTCTTTATATAAATCTGTATCTATTTTTTGTAAAAAATTATTTGAAGCAATAAACAAAAGGTTCATTTTAAATGAATCTATTTTTTTAGTATCAATATGTTTATCAGAAAAATTTATTGTTTTAATATCAGCATATTCAATTAAATCATATTCTATAAGCAACTCAATACTAATAAGATATGGATTTCCAGCAAAGGCTGAAGATGAAGAATATGGTGAAAATGTATCATCTGTAGGTCCAAGAGGTAAAACCTGCCATAGAGTCTGTCCCATCTTTTCTAACATATCTATAAATCTATAAACCTGTGTACCAAGTTCTCCTATACCATATGGACCAGGCAAGGCTGTTGGATGCAATAAAATACCACTCTGTTTAATTGTTCTATTCATCAGGACAATAATTTAAAAAAAACTATTCTTTTCTATAAAATAAACTTTATCTATTCTTTAATAATGTACATGACAAAGGCTCCATTGAGATATAGTTCCTAAATAAATCTACAGATGAAATTTCACCCTCATTCACAACTGATCTCCATATACCTTCTGGGAGTTTGACAGTAAACGGATTAATCCTATCACTATTTAATAATACTATGAATTCGACCTCATCCTTAATATGGATATGATATGCTATACCAAACTCACTATATGTATCAAGAAAGGTTATATCATCAAACTCTGCCAATCTTAATGCAGGATATTTTTTTCTTTCTTCAATTAATAATCTATAAAAATCAACAAGCTCTGAATTAATTTCCTTATGCTTCCAATTTAGCCAGTTTGTTTCATTATCCTTTTCATAGGAATTATGATCCATTTTATTGATATTTTCATCTTCTACCATAGTTGTTGCAATCACTTTGCTTCTAGCCCATTCTTGACCTTCAGCTATCATTACAGGACCCTGTGATGTAAGTAATGCCATTGCAGCTATCTTATGAATTTGAAGTTCTAAACCTGATAATAAAACATGATTATTTAATGACAATATAGATTCATCTTTATCAACCTTGCCTGTCACGATACGAATAAAATCACCTAGAGTATAATCATCGTGTGATTCAAGATAATTTAATGATTGAGATACATCTATATATTGACCGCCCATTTGCCTTGGAGATCCTGTAAAAATTCTTCTAATTTTTAATGAATCAAAGTCACTATGCCACTTACCAAACAAGTAACCTACATTAGAATTAGGCTGCCAACCTTTTAAAGCATTTCTAAATTGATCATTCCAACTTGACCATCCTCTGTCTGAAAATCCATTTGGATCATATCCACCACCCCAGGGTTCACAGGTAATAAATACTCTAGGATTAACCTTTTCAGCTTCTCTTTTAATCAATTCAATAGTATCCCAATCAATAAGATGCCCTAAATCAAACCTAAATCCATCAATATGATATTCCTTCATCCAATACAAAACAGATTCAACAATCATTGAACGTATAAATTCATTATCAGTTTTAAGATCATTACCACATCCACTCTTAGATAGATACTCACCTGAATCACTAAATCTAAAATAATCCTTTCGCTGTAACTGCTTTAAGGGATTGTGATCATACTGTGAGATATGATTATAGACCACATCCATTATCACAGCAATATCATTATCATGCAATGTTTTAACCAATGTCTTAAATTCACGAACCTGATTTCCGCTGTAACCATTCCAATCATTTTCTTTAAGACTGGCATCTGAAGCATAGGAAGCTTCAGGTGCGAAGAAAAAACTAGGCATATAACCCCAGTGATTTTTTTCATAGGGGTTCCAGGTATTTAAAATACTCTGAGTAGAATCTAAATAAGGTATCTCTACATTAGCAAACTCAGTTAAAGGAAGAAACTCAACAGCATTATAACCCATATCCTTTAGATGCTCAATACCACCTAACTGCCCATTTTCAATAAAATCTAAATACGAGCCCTGCCCAATTGTATTTGAGCTCCTATGAGCTGTCATATCCTTAAGATGACACTCATAAATAATTAAATCACGATGCTGGATATTAACCCAAGTATCATCCCCCCAATCAAAATCATCTTCATAGATTAAACTCTTATTAACCGGAGCATAATAATTCTGAGAAACAATAGCCTTTGAATAAGGGTCTGCAATAATGGTATTCTGATGGAATTCCTGCGTATCAGCATCACGATTAAATATCTGATATCCATAATATTTACCTATAAGCCTTCCATTGATTGCATAGCTAAAGTGACTGCTATCCCTATTCATAAAATACATACTGCCCCTAGTATCAGAGTATGAATCAAATATGATTAGTTTGACTGCATCTGCATTGGGAGCGTATAAACGAAATGAGGTGTTCCCATCATCAGTAAATGAAAAACCATATCTCAATGCCTGATCTGACCAAAGGAAACAAACAAACAAGAGAGGATATAATGCTCTTGGCATAGATACTAGGTTAAGGATTTAAAGGCAGATTCAAGGAGGATATCAACTTTTTCTGATAAAGTATCAATCTTTTTATTCTCTGTAATTTCTAATAAATTTTTTGCATTCGGAAAAACTACCTTAGTAGTTCCATCTTCATTATCAATGATAACAATATTACATGGCATCAGAATACCAATTAAAGGATCATACTCTAATGCCTCATGTGCCAAATTTGGGTTACAAGCTCCAAGAATCTTATATTTTTTATAATTTATATTAAGCTTAGACTTAAATGCACCTTTTATATTAACCTCAGTAAGAACACCGAAACCTACATCCATCAATGCATTTACTACATTTTTTTCAACTTTATCAAAGCTAACATTAATATCTTTTGAATAAGAATACTTCATTAATCACACTCCTCGTGTACATCTGATTTTAATGGTTTAAAATGAACATGTTCTTTAGGTATATAAAAACTAGCAAGAATCTCAATAACTATAAAAGTAAATGCTATGCAGGCTGTTATAAAAGCCCCTTCCATTATAGCCGAAAATACCTCAACTAGATGACCAATACCATGCAGCCTTAGTCCCCATCTTAGTATTGATAAAAAATGTCTTTTAAACATATCCTAAAATTAAACTAAAAGGATATATGAATAATAGATGAAAGATTTGTTTTTTACAATAATCTCGAAAATAGCATCTTTATAATATCATTTAAAAAAACGCAAGATAAAATTAAAAATCAAGGACATCACTATACTTAGAAAAAGCATACTCCCAATAGGTGCATATATCTTTGTATTATCACTCTCATATTTAAAATCAAATAGAGTGTTACCAAACCAGCTAAGTTTATTTCCAAATAGGATAATAATCAATCCACAAACTAAGCTAAACAGACCAACTACTACTAAAATTTTTCCTATATTTACCATACGTTATTATCTGTAACAATAGTGTGCTTGATTGTCTTTAAATAGTTTAATTAGCTTTTCCCAACCATAATAATCCATACATTGATTCATTATTCGATAGCCTTGACCATAATTTGGATCTGGGTCAGTATCCATTTTATTAAGCTGAATGACCGAATGCTCAGTTAAAATTTTTTTATAAACCTCTGCTTTTGCTAGATTACAGAAACCCTCAGTAATCTGACTATTATAATCAAGTTTATTCTCATATAACCAGACATGCAAATATTCATGTGCAAGGATTGAATCAAAATCAACCTCTGGAAGTTTATCTAATATAAAAATTTCATATTCACTTTTTTCTTCAATAATATTTCCATAATAATCTTCAGTATATGTGTAGCTTGAATTTGTTAGTCCGCTTATCATTGGACTGTTCGGCATCAACATTCTAAGTTCATTCCTATTTTTTAATGATATTGGGACATCATTGGGTAAATTTTTAAACCCAATTTCTTCTAATAACCTTAGAACTTTATTCCTTGATTTTTCAATTTCAAATTTTGAATCAACTATGCTTTTAGTGCAAATATTACATACTGATCTACCATCATAATGAGTCAGTCCTCCATTTGTAGTTCTATCCGATATAATCCTACTACATGATGAACAGTTGCCCTTTCCATATGAATGATAAGAATGGTATTTATTACCCCAAGCATCATAATTATATTCTTTTTCAAGAGGGTTTGTACAAACTGAGCATTTAGGAAGTACATGATCCCTATAGCATTTGTTATGATATTTTCCCTCTTCATTAGCCATATAACTACCTGAAAGTGATTTTTTACAGACTGAGCATTTAGGCACAATATATTTTTTATAACAGTCCTCATGATATTTACTATCATCTAAATAATAATATTCACCTTTAATATCTTTTTTACAATGTGTACATTCAATAGCAGCATTCATAAAAGATAAAACAACTATAAAAAAAATACTTTTATAATCAATTAAGTTCATTTGTTTAAGATAGAATAATATCAACTAAAAATAAAACATCCAAAATATCTACTAAATCATCATTATTTAAATCTGCTAAAATATTGT
>CAYTPF010000062.1:0-7256 GCA_964439775.1 uncultured bacterium
TTTTATTTTTCAATGGCTGGTCACCAGCAGTTGATAATATATTTACAAATATTTTTTCATCTGGATATTCTTTTATTAACTGACTCTCTAATTGCATTGCTGACGATTCAATAGCTTTTAAGCCCTCAATCGTTTTTTCTATTGGAGTACCTTCAGGATAAGTTATCAATGCGTTTATTAAATCAGCTTCCAAAGGTGGAAAAAATACAAACTTCATCCAACCACTAATAAGTATTCCAACTGTTAATAACAAAACTGAAATAGAAGATGATATAGTCGTCCATTTATTTTCAATACATAGTTTTAAAAAAGGTTTGTACCTTTTATTTATAACCCAATTTAACCAATCTTTAATTTTAGATTGAATAGATTCCCATTTATAACTTATTTTATTTAAAAATTTAAAACTGCTATTAGAATCTGTTTTACTATGCGCTAAATGTGCAGGTAGGATTGTTAAAGATTCAATTAGTGAAAAAACTAGCACAGCAATTGTCACCAAAGGAATTATTCTCCAGATTTGTCCAACATTACCAGCAACTGATAACATTGGGGAAAAAGTTGTCATTGTAGTAAGGACTGCAAAGGTAACTGGAATTGCAACCTGATTTGCACCTTTTATAGCTGCATCTACATCACTTAATCCTCTTTCTTTCCATTGGAAAATATTTTCTCCAACTATAATAGCATCATCTACTACTATACCTAATACTAAAATAAAAGTAAACAAAGAAAGCATATTGATTGACAAATCTAATGGCGGCATTAACCAAAAACCACCCATAAATGAAATTGGAATACCTAAAGAAACCCAAAAAGCTAATTTAGGCTTTAAAAAGAGTGCCAAAACACCAACAACTAAAAATAAACCTAGATAAGCATTTTTTGTTAATAAATCAATTCTGCCTTGCAATATCCTTGCTTCATCATTCCAGGTATTTACCTCAATGCCTGAAGGTAATGTTTGATTTAACTTAGAAACATAATTTTTTACTGAATCAGAAATTTTTAATGCACTTTGATTACCTGTTCTATATACACGTATTAAGATTGTGGAAAGTCCATTGAATTTTTGAACTAAATCTATATCAGAAAAATGATCTTTTATATTGGCTATATTTTTGAGAAGCAAATTTGAACCATTAGGTAATGACTTTATGGGTATATTACCATAATCTGTACCATCTCTTGCTTGACCAATAGATCGAATTAAAATTTCTCCTTCAGATGTATTAATCGAACCTCCAGGCATATCGATAGAATTTAAACGTATGATATTAGAAAGCTGACTAAAGGTTAAACCATATTTTTTTAAATCTTTTTCTGGTATTTCAATAGCAATTTCACGTGGTTTTTTGCCTCCCATTTGAGTTAATGTAACTTCAGATAACGCATCAATTTCATCTTTAACTTTTTCAGCTATAGATACTAAACTTTTCTCATCAATGTTTCCAGAAACTGCAACAGTTATAACCTCTGAAGTTTTACTTAATTTTTGAACTATTGGTTTTTCAGCACTATTTGGGAATGAATTTATTGCATCAATTTGCATTTTAATTTGATCTAGTATTTCATCTATATTCTCTCCAGGGATAACCTCAATTGATGTAACTCCATAATTTTCTATAGCAGTGGAAGATATTTTTTTAATTCCTCTTAAACCCTGTACTTTTTCTTCTATTCTAACACATATCCCATCTTCTACATCCTTAGGAGAAGCTCCTGGATAAACAACAGAAACTGATATAACATCAATACTTATATCAGGGAATACCTCCATTTTTATTCTAGGAATAGTTAAAATACCAGCAATAAGAATAAAAAACATGAACATATTAGCTGCAACACTATTATGCACAAACCATTTAATAATTCTTTCCATATATTATTTTAATCTAACTTTCATATTTTCAATCATAATAGATAATTGAGTTAATAATAATTGATCACCATTATTAAGTCCCTTTTTCAAAACTACATAATCTTTGTCAGAAAATAAAATCTCAACATTTCTCTTTTCAAGCTCGTTTTCTTCATTTACAATCCAAACTGTATTATCATTTATAAGATCTCTAGGAATTTTTATAGAATTATTTATTTTCACACCTATTATTTCAGCATTAACATACATTCCAATTTTTAATGGTAACTTATTTTTAACTTTTTTGTAAGGCTCTACAACCTTTGCATATACTGATTGCATTCGTGTCCTAGGGTCAATTGAGTTAGATTTTCTATCTATCTTACCAATCCATTCATTCAATATACCATAAGATTCATTTGACAAAATAACCTTATTCATATTGTTGTCATCTAAAAAATTAAGTTCATTTTGATTAATAGGAAGCTCAATTTCGACAGAATCAATAGAATAAATTTGTGCTAATGGAATCCCTGGACCTGCAACGGTCCCAATATCTACATTTTTTGATTTAACAATACCATTGAAAGGCGCTCTTATAACACACCTATCTAAATTCCTTTGAGCTTGTTCGTATCCTGCTTCAGCTGAAGCTAATAATGATTTAGCTCTATTAAGTTGAGGTTCTCTTAAAGTTAAACTACTACCAGTGCCCTCTCCAATTTGATCCCACTCTTTATTAGCAAGCTGAAATTCTGCAAATTCACGTTCATAGCCAAGCATAGCTTGAGATAGATTTGATTCAGCTACAATCAATGCTAATTCAAAATCTCTTTTATCAAAAGTTAGTAAAATATCATTTTTATTAAATTGTGATCCAGATTGTAATTTTGAACTAACCCAATTTATTTTTCCAGCGATCTCTGATGATAAAATAATTTCTTTACTAGACTTAACAGATCCTTGAGAAAAAATTCTAACTTGAATATCTTCCGACTCAACCTTATCTATTTTAACTAAAGGTGCAATATATTTTTTGCTAGCTGGCTTAACTGATGGCTTAGATACAATTAACAACATAACAATTATACATGCTGTAAAAAAAATTACAATTGGCTTATTTTTAACTAAATATTCTTTCATTTTACTTCCTGACTTTTTCAAAATTAAAATCACCTCCCAATGCTAACAATAGATTTAAACGATTATGTATTTTTTGATATTCTATATTTATTTGGTTAGATTTTGAATTTATCCATTGTTGTTGAAGATTTAATACCGTTATTAAATCTGAAATTCCACTTTCATACCTTTCAATAGAAAGTTCATATGTTGCCAGTGTTTGTTCTTCATTATTTACAATTTCAGCAAATTGGATATTTAAAGAATTCTCATTAAACAATAAAGCTTCAACCTCTGAAAAAGCTGTTAAGATTTTTTTAATATATCTATTTTTAGCAATTTCTAAATTACTTTGATTTATTTTAATATTTGACTTTATTCTTCCTCCTTGGAAAATAGGAGCTGTAATGTTTGAAGCAAGATTCCATACAGAATAATCTCCATTTAATATTTCTTTTAACTCATCTGTAGATGTACCACCAGATGCAGTTAAAAAGATAGATGGCAATCTATCTCTCTTAGATTGAGCTAATTCATATCCAGCTACCTCAATTTTTTTTATTTCTGATTGAATATCAGGTCGTCTTTCAATTAAATCAACTGGCAAACCAATTGGGATAGCAGGCAATTTGTTTGGCAAAGAAGATGAAATTAACAATTCCCCAGCTGGATATTCTCCTAGCAATATTTCTAAATTTCTTACAAGTCCCTTATATCGAATTTTTCTATTCTCTAAAATAATTTTACTTGAAGAATACGTTGATTCTGCTAATCTTAAATCTATACTTGTTCTCAATCCCTGTCTATATCTTTCTTCAACTAAGTTTCTTATATTCATTAATGATTCACTAGACTGCAATGCCAACTCATATTGTTTATAAGCTTCTACAGTTTGATAAAAAAATTTCACAAACTGAGTTTTTAATGAAAACTCTAAATACTTCAGATCATATTGAGTAGCAATTTTTTGATTTATAGCAGCCTTTTTTGCATTTATTAACTTACCCCATAAATCAAGCTCCCATTGCAATGCTAGATTTAATCCGTAACTTCCTGATTCAAAAGTAAATACACCATTATCATTATTTGAATTTTCTTGATCATCTCCTAAAATTGCATCAGAAAAACCAAATGATGTTAAATTTCTCTCACTATAATTAGCATTATTATTAATAGATAATGATGGATAGATGATTGAACCTTTAATATTAGAAAACTGGTTTGATATATCTAACTGATCAACAATCGATTGAAAATCTGGATTTTCATTGATAAATTGTAAATAATAATTATTTAATAATGAATCATTGAACATCATCCACCAATCAACAGAGTTATCATCCTGAATTTTAGTTTTAGTTATCCAATAATTAGGAATTTTTTTTATAACATTAACATTATAATCAATGCTTTTAGGTGAACAACCTTTAGAAAAAAAACAAAAAAATAATAGTAAAATTAACTTTTTATAGTTCACTGATTAGTTTTTCCAAAATAAGGGATTAAAATTGGAGTGCTATTTTTATAGTCTTGATAATCTTGATTATCAGCCCATTTTATTTCAGCTCTTTCTTCTAATAAATTTATTCCACTTATTCGAGTTAACAATAAATATACAAAGATTGGAGAAAATAAGGCTATGTATTGCAATTGAGATAATGCAGGAAAAGAAATGATCGATACTCCTAACCATAAAACTATCTCTCCAAAATAATTTGGATGCCTTGATATAGACCATAAACCAATATTAATAAATTTACCATTGCTAGTTTTATTAAATTTTATTTTTTGATAATCAGCAATATTTTCAATAACAAATCCAAATATCCATAAACATAGACCTATAATTAAATAAATATCTATATTTATAATCTTTGGACTACCTATAGCTAACAAAGCTGGTGCAGCAGTTACAAATACCCACATCGCTGATAATGTCCATGGCACTATAAATGAGAGTGTTTTTTGTTTAAGTTCTGAAAAACGCTGATCTTCACCGGCTTTTAATATTCGATAAAATAAGAAAAAGCCTAAACGGAGAGTCCAAATTAATATAATAAAAAACAATATATCAGCTCTTAGACTTAAATTACTACTAGAAAAGTATGCATATGTAGAAACTGAAACAAACGAAATTGTTCCTGTCATATCATAGAACTTTTCTGTCTTAAATAAATTTGATGGAATGAATATTAAAAAATGAAGAAAAAATGAGATTAACATACATTGATATATAACTGAATCAACATGATAATTTTCTGATGATACAATTGCTATTAAATTGCAAAATGCAATTAATATTACTACTGTAAATATATTTTTCATTATAATTCCTATTTTGTCTAAAATGAACTACATAAAATAAAATTTAATTTCATTTTATTTTTAATTAATTAATTTATATTTGAATAGTTTTAATTATTTTAGATATATCATATCCTCGTTTATACAGTCTATCTAAAATCTCTTGATATTGGCCATTACTTATAGTGTCATTTTTAGACATTATCCATATATACTTTTTACTTGGAACACTTACAACAGTATATGAATAATCATCTGCCAAATCAACAATTAGATACGAAACTCTTAATGGCCAAAAAAATTGCATCCCCCATTCTGCATTCGAATCTACATTTCTTATAAAAGCTTTAAAATGATATTGCTTCATTTTATTCTTAGATTTATCAATATAAAATGAAAAGTCTGTATCTATATACCCATCTTTATTTAAGCTATAGGTTTCTATTGGATTAACAGCATTTTTTTCAATAAATGTTGGGACACTAGCAATAACGTACCATTCACCCATAAATTTGTTTATATCAACATATTCTACGGTATCGTAATTATGTATTTTTGAACAACTAAAAATGATAAATACAAATAAAAATTTAAATGAAGATTTCATCTCTTAATTAGATTTTGCCTCAATAATAACATCATTGAAAATATTATATATACTATATTCATTAATTTTTTCAACAATGAAATTTGGCATTGACCCTCCAGGATCCATAAATAACCTGTATGTAAAAATATACGAACCGTTGTCAACACTTTCAATCATCCAAGTGCCTGCCCCATAATCTAAATAAACAGCCTTTTTATCATTAGAATCTATAAAATCTTTATATTCGCTATTTTTATTTAACAAATACCATTCCATTAAGGTATTATTATCATTTATTAATTTTGAAAAATTCATTCTGAAACAATATTTTCTATCATTTATTAATGGTACTCCAGACTCAATATATTGATAACCATCTAATACATTTTCATCTTTTTTGAATAATGTAGTTTTGAGCGATCCCGAAGATTTCAATACACGATTATAATTTAAAATATCAACTAAAATTTCCTGAACGCGGTCAGGGTTAATATTTATTTCTCTTTCTACCATTATTGCTGATAATTCCATATTCTTGATTTTTTTTGTTTTAATTACTGTACCATTTTCTATTTTTTTTAATTTTTCCCAACCAGAATTAATTTTCAATGAATTTAATAAATCCTGATTTAAAGAATTATCTAAACAAAAAATAAAACCAATCATAACAAATAAATACTTCATTAACTACGCATTCCAATCAAACTTCTATTTATATAAACTATCATTGGAATGATTAAACCCCAAGCTAATGCAAGTATAGACAATCCAAGAATATCACTAACAAGAAATTGAATTGCACCAAATTCTCTACCCGTTACATATGATAATGGTCCAAAAATAAAACCCATAATAAATGCTAAGTAGTAATTTTTATTAATCCAATCAAGTGAATAATTTATAGTCGTTGCAAAACCAACCCACATTGATGTTATCCATAATGGGGCAATATCAGATAAAATAATAAATGAACCTGAATATGCGAATATATCAAATACTACAAATAAACTATCAAAAAATGTCCCAATAAGCCCTACTATTAAAATCAATTTAACATCTATTTTATTATTAGATATATAAATGAAATGTATAATTAAATATATGGACATAAATAATGGTCCAATAAAGCTATAGCTTTTTGTAGAAAACAAAACACAAAGCCACCAACATATTTGAAAACCAACTATATTAAATATTTTTTTCATTTTGATTACACTAAAATCTTACTTCCTGATAATCCGATATTTTGAAGGTATCTCTAAAAAAATTTATATATATCATCTTATCAGGAAGTTTTGAGGAGGAAATATCTTTCAATTCAAATCTTTCTTCTAAAAAACAACTTTTCAAAACCAATTTACAACAAATTCAACTTCATCA
>CAYTPF010000063.1:0-7214 GCA_964439775.1 uncultured bacterium
TACAAATTTAAGATATACAATTGCTAAGGACGTTGTTCCAGGTAAAAACGGATTCCCAAGTATGTGGGTAGGTTTAGGTTTTGGCATTTAAAATATTATACATATTATTATCATTTAATATACTTTTTACTCAAAACTATATAAATCCTGGTGTTTATGATCAGGATTTAATAGTTTTTTTAGAAAATAATTATAAAACTAGTTCTACTCTAGGATATAATAATGCCCGTGATATTATGTATTCTGAAATTGATATTAAATCAGGTAATCAGTTGACGGGTGTATACTGTGGTTATACTATAACATTAGATTTAAATCAAGACCCAAGCACTGATGCATATGAAAAAGGAATAAATTGTGAGCATACGTGGCCACAAAGTCTTGGCTCTAGTTCTGAACCAATGAAGAGCGATATGCATCATTTGTTTCCTACAAAATCTAATGTTAATTCATCTCGAGGTAATGATCCATTTGATGAAAGCATAGATCAATTGACAGATAATTGGTATAGAAATTCCTCTTCTCAAAACACAATTCCACAACAATTTATAGATGAATATGCAGAAAAATATAATCCTCCCAATCAAAATGATGAGAGATTTGAGCCAAGAGAAGTTCAAAAAGGTAATACTGCTAGAGCTATGGCATATTTTTATACAATTTATTCTAATGTTGCAGAAGATCAATTCTGGGATATTCAAAAAGATATATTATTTCAATGGCATTATTATGATCAAGTTGATCAAACTGAATACAATAGGACTTGGGCTATTGCTTCATATCAAGATAACATTCCTAATCCTTTCGTTATTGATCCATCATTAATGTGGAGATGTTATTTTATTGATGATTATCCTTTGGGAGATGTTAACAATGATATAGATGTTAACATTTTAGATGTAGTTTTGGTTGTAGAATATGTTTTGGGGAATAGTGAATTTACTAATTTACAGATACATCAATGTGATTTTAGTAATGATTTTGATATTGATATTTTAGATATAATACAATTTATTGAATACGTGATTTATTAATAATAATGGAGAAATAATGAAAATAAGAATTTTATTGATGAGTTCATTAGTTTTGTTTGGTTGTAATAATAAAACTGATAAAACTTCATTAGAAGATCAAGAAAATAAAGCTGAGATTAAAGAATCAGTTGTTCAAGATGAACAAATAACTAAAGAGGATAAAATGACAGAAAATGAGATAACAACTAAATCTGGGTTAAAATATGTTGATATTGTTATTGGAGATGGAGAACTGCCATCGGTTGGAGATAAGGTGAAAGTTCATTATACTGGAACATTATTAGATGGAACAAAATTTGATAGTTCTCGAGATAGAAAAAGGCCTTTTGAGTTTCCTTTGGGAGCAGGCAGGGTTATTAAAGGTTGGGATGAAGGTCTTGCTACTATGAGAGTAGGAGGACAAAGAAAATTAATTATACCACCAGATTTAGGTTATGGAAGTAGGTCAGCTGGTCAAATTCCACCCAATTCAACATTAATTTTTGATGTAGAATTATTAGAAATAATAAAGCAGTTTAAAGATACAGATTTTGATTTGCCTGGAAAAGAAATTGTTTTAGAATCAGGATTAAGGATAATTGAGCATATAAAAGGTAAGGGTAATAATCCAAAATCTGGTCAAAAAGTTAAGGTACATTATTCAGGTTTTTTACAAACTGGTACGAAGTTTGATAGTTCGCACGATAGAGGGCAACCATTTGAATTTGTGTTAGGACAAGGACAAGTTATAAAAGGATGGGATGAGGGTATTGCACAATTGAAAAAAGGTGGAAAATCAACATTAATTATCCCACCTGATTTAGGATATGGAGAAAGAGGTGCTGGAGGAGTTATCCCACCTAATTCAACATTATTATTTGAGGTTGAACTTATAGATTTTGAATAAATTTTTATCAAATAATCTGATTAAGATAGTAATATTATTTTTTCTAATAATTGGATTTTCTTTTAAAAATAACAATCAGTATCCATGGTTTAATGGGGATTATGAATTAGCAAAGACTGTTGCAGGTAATAGATTAATAATGTTAGACTTTTATTCTGACTGGTGAGGTGCGTGCAAGAGGCTGGATGCTGAAGTATTTAAAAATTCGCAAGTTATAGAATTATCTAAAGAATTTATTAGTTTAAAATTAGATGTAAACATTGATCAAAATCATATTTTATCTAATATGTATAATGTTTCAAATATTCCTCAAAATATTTTTGTAGATAAAAATGGTAATGAAGTAGGTAGGATTGTAGGTTTTTATCCATCAGATGTATTTATTGAAAAAGTTGAAAAAATATTAAGTAGTTATTAATTTTTTATAAATAATATATAATCCTTCAATTGTTAAATTGGGATTAATTATAATTGTTTCATCAATTTTTTCAGTAATTTTTTGAGATAGACCACCTGTTAAAATAATTGAATAATTATTACATTTAGTTTCATTAGTTATCCTCTTTATCATTCCATTAATTGAGTCTATTGCCCCATACATAATGCCTGATTGTATATTTGTTTCGGTATCAGTTCCAATTACAGTATTTGGAAATTTTAATGATGTTTTTTTTAATAGTGCTGTATTTGCAAATAGAGTATTTGCTGATAAATTTAATCCCGGTGATATAGCACCACCTAGATACAAACCATCTTGATTGATAACATCATATTTTGTTGCAGTTCCCATATCAATAATAATAGCTGGAAGTTTATATAAATTTTTAGAGGCCATAATGTTGCATATTCTATCTGAACCTAGTTGTGAAGGGTTATTGGTTGCATATTTTAGATTTGGAATATCTTTATAATTAACAATCAGAGGTTTAATATTAAAATACATTTTACATATTTCATCTGCTTTAACAGTTAGATTAGGAACAACTGAAGATATAATTACATTATCAATATTATAATTTCTTAAAAAATCTGTTTCATTAATACTATTTAAATTAGAGTTGATTCTATATGATGAAACTAATTTATGATTATCAAAAATTCCCCAAACAATATTTGTATTTCCAATATCAATTGTAAGAATCATAATAATTCTCCACTTGAAAAAATATGATTTCTTTCATTTATATTTACAACAGCATGGCCATTTTGAGTTATTCCCATAAATTGACCTGTTATTTTATTATTGTTTGTATTAAATGATATAATTTTATCAATATGAGAACAATATGAAATCCATTTTGAATGAATTGAATTAATATTAAGCAAATTACGTTGAATCATATTTAAAATATTTATTAAAACTACTTCATTTTCATATCGTTTTTTAGTTAGCATAAATAATGAAGTAATATTAGATTGTAATTGTAATGGAAAGTTAGAAATTTTCTCATTAATATTAATTCCTATACCAATAACATAAACTGAATTTGAATTGTTTTTTTTTGTTTCTATAAGAATTCCACCTATTTTTTTATTATTATAGATAATATCATTTGGCCATTTTAATTCAAAATTAATTTTTGTTAAGTTTCTTAAACCTTCAATAATAGATACTCCTGCCATCAATGAAATTAAACCAGATTTTTTATAATTGATGTGGGGGGTTATGATTAAAGAAAATGCTAAATGAGAAGTTGGTGTGGCATGCCATTTTCTATTTTGTCGACCTCTACCATGAGTTTGTTGATCAGTAATAAAAAGCATATTATTTTTATAGTTATTTTCAGCTATTTTTTTTAAGGCATCATTATTAGTTGATTCAGTTTTTTCTTTATAAGAAATAGTATAATTAAAATCAGATAGCGTATTAAATTTTTTAATTGAAAACATTATATGAATAATAAATTAATTTGAATATATGTTAGTATGAACCCTAATAATGAACCCATTATAACTTGATTTGTAGAATGTGCCTTTAAGATGATTCTAGATATCCCCACCAATACAGTAATTAAAAACATTATTACTATATTTTCAATTCCAAAAATATATAATGTTGCAACTGGTGCTGTAACACCAATAGCATGTATGGATATTTTCCAATATTTTGTTATAATTATTGTAATGATAGTATTTGTTATATAGCAAAACATTAAGCCTTGAACAAAATGGTTAGCATTGAAAAATTTAAGTGTAATAAAACCTAAAATTGAATAAAAAACTCCTAAAGATAATGGCAATATACGTTGCTCTTTAATTGATGCATCAAGATCAGAAATAATATTTTGATATTTTAATAGTAATACGGTTAAAATTGGAATTAAGTTTGAAAATAATAGGCATATTATAAAAATTTGATTTTCATTGTTTATTTGTGAATCATATTGATATATAAGGATATAAAATGTATAAATTGAAATTATTAGAGGATGAAAAATTATTGAAATAAAAAGAGATAAATTTTTTATTAAATTAAAATTAAGCATATTCTCCAAAGACATCTCTTAAAGTATCAGATATTTCTCCCAAAGTTGCTTTAGATTTAAGAGCATTAATAATATATTGAAATAAATTATTATTAGTTTTCGCATTATTTTTTAATTCTTCCAATGATTTATTAACTAATACTTGATTTCTACTTTGTTTGAAAATTTTAACTCTATTTATTTGTTTTTCTGTTTCTTCCTGATTGATACTTTGTAATTCTGGTAGGGTTTCTTCAGAATTTATAAATTTATTTACTCCAACAATTATTCTTTCTTTGGTATCAATTTTTTTTTGAAATTCATATGAACTATGAGCAATTTCATTTTGCTGAAATTCCATGTTAAGTGCATTTATTGATCCACCAAGATCATCTATTTTTTTTATAAGTTTTTCTGATTCAAAAATGATACGATCTGTTAATGATTCAATATAATATGAGCCAGCAAATGGATCAACAACATCAGCGATGCCAGTTTCATGTGCAATAAGTTGTTGGGTGCGTAAGGCAAGTTCTGCTGTTTTTTCAGAAGGTAAGGCAAGAGCTTCATCCATAGAATTTGTATGAAGAGATTGAGTACCACCGATAACAGCAGCTGTAGCTTCTATACTTGTTCTTACTAGATTATTTTCAATTTGTTGAGCTGTAAGTGATGAGCCTGCAGTTTGAGTATGAAATCTACACATCATAGCTTTTGGATCTTTAGCTCCAAAACGTTCTTTCATTATTTTGGACCAGATTACTCTTGCGGCTCTAAATTTTGCAATTTCTTCAAAAAAATCTATATGACAATTGAAGAAAAAACTTAATCTTTTACCAAACTGATCAATTTGTAATCCCTTATTTAATGCAGCATTTACATATTCAATTGCATTAGAAAAGGTAAAACCTAATTCCTGAGAGGCAGTTGAGCCAGCTTCTCTAATATGGTATCCCGATATTGAAATAGTATTCCATTTTGGAACATTTTTATTACAATATTCAAAAATATCAGTTATAAGTCTCATACTTTGTTTTGGTGGATATATATATGTTCCCCTTGCAATATATTCTTTTAAGATATCATTTTGAATAGTTCCCTTTAATAATTTTTTGTCAATATTGTTTTTTTCTGCGACTACTATTAACATTGCAAGTAAAATTGCTGCTGTTGAATTAATTGTCATGGAAATTGATACTTTATCTAATGGAATATTTTTTAATAAAACTTCCATATCATCTATTGTTGATATGGGAACTCCAACTTTCCCAACTTCACCATCAGATAAGGAATGATCTGAGTCATAGCCTGTTTGAGTAGGTAAGTCAAAAGCTATAGATAAACCAGAAACACCTTGTTGTAAAAGATGATGATATCTTTTATTACTTTCTTTTGCGGTAGAAAATCCTGAGTATTGCCTCATGGTCCATAATCGTTTTCGATACATTTCAGGATAGATACCATGTTTAAATGGATATTGACCAGGCTTATTATTTTTATCATTGTAGAAGATGTTTATAGGAATATCTGAACTATTTTTTTTCATTATTTTATAATTATTATGTTATAAATATATTGTAATTTAGTACTTCTATCAAGATTGATTGTAAATGTAAAATTATTATATGTTTATATAAACTTAAAAGGACTCTTAAAATGAAAATATTATTATTATTATTATTATCAATAATGCTTGCAAATGATACAGACAGAACATTTCATCTTAAAAATGGAGATAAAATAACAGGTAAAGTTTTAAATGAAACAAAAATTTCTTATGATATTGAAACAACATTTGGAAAAGTGACTATTTTTAAAGATGAAATTAAAGATGATAAAGTAACAATTACCTTGAAAAGTGGAGATAAAATAACAGGTATCTTACTTGATGAAAGTGGTACAGATTATAAGGTTAAAACATCTTTTGGAGAGTTAACTATTGCTAAAGATTCAGTAGAATACATTGATTTTTTGAATAAAGTAGTTAATGATTCTGGTAGTTTCGTATCTAAAAAAGATGATAATAGATTTTATTATGGAGACGAGCAGCTAATAGATATTTGGTTTGATCCTGTAGGCTTTACATTGGCAGAAAATACTCTTTACTTTAGTGGAGTTTCATGGGCTTATGGAATTTCAAATAAATTACAAATATCTTCAGCTTGGTTAAATTATTTATGGGGAGACCTTAATTTTAGACCTAAATATATGGTTTATAAAGGAGGTGATGTAGATAAAACTAATGCATTATCATTGGGTTTTGATTTTCACATGAGGGGTCTTCCAAGTAAATTTGAATATGTTAAAAATGATGATGATTATTTTAATGATGATGAATATGATTTGCAATATGGTAATAGTATGGAGTGGAGAAGGATCGGAGAAAATGATTCAGGAGATAAATTGTGGGGCCAGGTTTTTATAGCTTTTACACAATCTAATTTAAAAAAATCAGGACAAGGAAGAATCAATTACAATATTGGATTAAGTGTAACTTTTTTAGATCAATATAAGCCTATGCCTAGGCTATATTCTGCTATAGATGTGGATGCTAGAAAAAATTTAAAACTTATGGCTGAGATTAGTTATGATGAGTTTTACGCGCCATGGTTCAATAGGATAAATGATGAAGAAAGTTTACCAGTACATTTCGATTTTGGTTTTATGTATACCTATAGCGATAATCTTAGATTTGGGATTCATTATCAAGTACCATTTATAGCATTTTATTATAAATTTTAAAAAAATATTACTAAATTTAGTGAGTACTTACTTACTTTTTGTGTAAAATTAAGGATAAAAAATGAAATACAAATATTTTTCATTAAC
>CAYTPF010000064.1:0-7209 GCA_964439775.1 uncultured bacterium
TTTCTTGTAATGCCCCATTAGATAACAAGATCTTAAAATTAGTATATAATGATATTTGGATTGGTGAAGGTATTGCATATGGACCCTTTAGAGATGGTCAATTTCCTGGCGGTCCTAATCCATCAATAAAAGAACTTACTGAAGATCTACATTTAATAGAAAAAAAATGGAATTGGATTCGAGTTTATGGTTCAAGGGGAATAACAAGAGATATCTTGAATATCATTAAAACAGATAATTTAAATATTAAAGTAATGCTAGGTGCTTGGATAGGTTCTATTGATTCTAAAGATGGAATTATTAATAATTATGAAGAAATAAAAGAAGCTGTTATTCTTGCAAATCAATTCCCGAATATTGTAAACAGTGTTAATGTAGGAAATGAAACATTAGTATTTTGGTCTGATCATAGAGTGCCATCCGATACATTATTTAGTTATATTTCATATGTTAAGAATAATGTTTCTATTCCAGTCACTACTGCTGATGATTTTAATGCATGGAATAAAGAAGAAAACCAAAAAATTGCAAATTTAGTAGATTTTATTGTGTTGCATATTCATCCACTATGGGGTGGATTGCAAATTGATGAAGCTGTAGATTGGGTTAAAAAAATATATCTTGAAATATATTCTATATATCCTAATAAAAAGATAGTTATAGGTGAAACTGGTTGGGCAACACAAAAGCATGATAAGGGTATGCAAGCTGAATTAATCAAAGGAAAAGCTGGAGAGATTGAACAAGAAATTTTTATAAATCAATTTTTAGATTGGACTCAAAATGAAAAGATACCACATTTTCTTTTTGAAGTGTTTGATGAAAATTGGAAAGGTGGTAATCATCCTAATGAAGTTGAGAAACATTGGGGTCTTTATAATGCAGATAGAACACCAAAAAAATATATAAAAAATCATGATTAGATCTCTTCATATAATGATTTTATTGTTTTTGTCCTTAAATGGGTGTAAAAGTAATAAAGTTGAAGTTGAATATGGTACAATGACAATTTCAAGGGAGCAAACTCAATCATGGGTAAGAAATTTTAATCCATTAGCTCCAGGAGCAAGTGCAAGATGGCCAACTAATTCAGGAATATACGAACCATTATTTATTTATAATACTATGACAAATAAGGTTGTACCTTGGCTAGGAACAGATTATAGCTGGAAGCAAGAAAATCGTATTTTAGATATAAATATAAGAAATAATGTTTTTTGGTCTGATGATAAACCATTTTCAGCATATGATGTTGAATTTACATTTAAATTAAAAAAAGATTTTCCTGCTTTAGATGGGACTGGAAATTGGGAATACTTATCTTCCGTAATTGCTCTTGATTCATCTAACGTTCGTTTTACATTTTCTAGAGTTTATGTCCCAGGATTTGATGTAATTGCAAGTCAACCAATCATACCTAAACATATATGGGATAAGATTGAAGATCCAGTAAAATTTACTAATCCTAATCCAGTAGGGACTGGTCCATTTACTGAGATTCTTAAGTTTAAAAATCAAGTTTGGGAATTAGGTAGAAATAATAATTATTGGCAACAGGGTAAGCCTAAAATAGAGAAGTTAAGATTTCCTGCATTTTTATCTAATGAACAAGCAACAATTGCTTTGATTAGTGGTGAGGTAGATTGGTCGGGTAATTTTATACCTGCAATTGATAGAATTTATGTTGAAAAAGATCCTGAAAATAATCACTATTGGTTTCCTCAATCAGGTACCTCAATATTTTTATATTTAAATACAACTTTGCAATCCTTTAAAAATAAAGAGTTTAGAAAAGCAATTAGTATGGCAATTAATAGAGATTTAATAGTAAAAGTTGCTATGTATAATTATACTTCTTCTGCTCATCAAACTGCACTTTCAGGGACCTTTGAAAATTTCAGACTTCCTGATGAAAAAATTATAGAAAATTGGATATCATATAATCCTATTCAATCTCAGAAAATTATAGAAGAATTAGGATATAAAAAAAATTCTAGTGGATTTTGGTTAGATAGGAATGGACAACCTATTGAAATTGAAATAGGTATAGTTTCTGGTTGGTCTGATTGGATTAGAGCAGGACAAATCATATCATCAAATTTGAAAGATATTGGAATAAAAACAAGAGTAAAAACTCAAGATTTTGGCGCATGGTTTAATAATTTACAAACTGGAAATTTTTCAGCCGCTATAGGTTGGACAGAAAAAGGAGCAACACCTTATCCAATGTTTGAGGCTTTGATGGCATCAAAAAATGTTAAAGATATTGGAGAAATTTCTGGTACAAATTGGCACCGATTTGGATTGATTGAAATTGACTCTTTGATTTCTGAATTTGAGAAAACATCTAATCAAATGGTTAAAAATCAAATTATATATAGAATGCAGGAATTATTTATTGATAATGCTCCTGCAATACCCATATTTGCAGATCCTAGTTGGGGTGTTTATAGTACTAAGCGTTTTGAAAACTTTCCTAATGAAGATAATCCTTATGCACAAATTTCTCCTAATTCTGGTACTGAAAGTTTATTTATTTTAACTGAGGTTGTACCAAAATGAATAATAAGACAGTAATTTATTTGTTAAGAAGATTAGTTTTTTATTTATTAGCAGGTTTTATGGCTGTTAGCTTGAATTTTTTAATTCCTAGAATGATGCCAGGTGATGCTGCATCAATTATGTTCGCACAATTTAGAGGAAAGATGCCAATTGAAAATTTACAAGCTTTAAAGCAGACATTTGGTTTTCCAGAAGCTGAGCCTTTTGTTGATGATAATAATAATGATATTTGGGATGATAATGAAGTATTTACTGATTGGAACAAAAATGGTCTATATGATCCTAAGCCATCAATTATAAAAAATTATTTTAGTTATTTAGGGTCATTATTAAAAGGTGATCTAGGAATTTCAGTATCATATTTTCCTGAGCCTGTTACTAAAGTGATTTCTTCTGGTTTATTTTGGACGCTTTTTTTGGCAGGTTTTTCATTAATAATTTCGTTTGTGATTGGAAGTATTATAGGGATCTATTTATCTTGGTATAGAGATCAGAAACTAGATTCTATTTTATTACCAACATTATCTTTTTTAGGTGCATTTCCATATTTTTGGATTGCGATGTTTTTACTGTACTATTTTGGCTTTAAACTAGAATTTTTTCCATTAAGACATGCATATGATCAGAATGTTATTGTTGGATTTAATTTAGATTTTATAACTAGTGTTATATACCATTCAATTTTACCTGCATTTACTATGATTTTTGTAAGCCTTGGCGGATGGATTCTAAGTATGAGAAATAATATGATTTCTACCTTAGGTTCAGAATACATAAATTTTGCAAAAGCCATTGGATATAGTAGAAAAATATTAATGTATACTTATGCTGCTAGAAATGCAATGTTACCTAACATTACAGGCTTTGGAATGGCGCTTGGCTTTGTATTAAGTGGTGCCTTAATGACAGAGATAATTTTTAGTTATCCTGGACAAGGTTATTTATTGCTTCAGGCGGTTAGAGCACAAGATTATCCATTATTACAAGGTATTTTTTTAACAATAACATTTTCAGTGTTATTATCAAATTTTATTGTTGATTTTATTATTTTATTATTAGATCCAAGAGTAAGAAAATGAAGTTAATCTCAACATTTGGATTATTACTGAATAATAGAAAAGCTAAAATAGGTTTAGCCATATTTATGTTTTTTATTATTTCTAGTATACTTATTCCATTTTTTATTCATCCACCTACTCAGTATGTTGGCATCCCTCTTCAACCACCAAGTTTAGAATTTTGGTTTGGAACAAATGGTCAGGGTCAAGATGTGTTTTCTCAAACAATTTATGGAGCTAGGAAAACATTATTTATTGCTATTTTAACAGGTGTTTTAGTCGTAATGACTGGAGCTGTTTTTGGAGGTATTTCAGGATATTATAGAGGATATGTTGATGATATTGTATCATTGTTAATTAATATTTTTTTACTATTGCCTGGCTTGCCGTTGATGGTAGTCTTGGCTGCATTTTTACCTCCAGGATCTATTACAATTATAATTGTATTAGTTTTCACTGGTTGGGCTTGGCACGCACGAGTATTAAGGTCTCAGGTATTATCTTTATCTAAACAAGATTTTGTTTCTGCATGTAAAGTATGTGGTGAATCAGATTTAAGAATTATTATTTATGAAATACTTCCTAGAATGTTATCATTGTTGACCTCATCATTTATTGGTGCGACAATTTATGCTATAGGAGCACAAGTTGGCTTAGAGTTTTTAGGATTGGGTGATATAAGTCAGATTACATGGGGAACAAATTTATATTGGGCTACAAATGATTTGGCGCTATTAACGGGATCATGGTGGACATTTGTTCCGACAGGAATTGCCATTGCATTGGTAAGCTTGAGCTTAACGTTAATTAATTTTGGCATTGATGAAATATCAAATCCCAAATTAATTTCAGAAAGATATTTAAATATTAAATTAAAAAATAATTATGATAGAAATAGCGCAACTCCAGTTAGGATGCTTGATTGATGTCTTTGATTACAGTAAAAAATTTATCAGTAGATTTTATAGCTAAGAACTCAGCAATGCATGCTTTAAAGAATGCTTCTTTAGCTGTTAAAAAAAATGAAATTCTTGGTATTGTTGGTGAATCTGGAAGTGGAAAATCTACATTAATTAAATCAATTTTGCGTATTCTAAGTGCTCCTGGTTTGATAACTTCTGGAGAAGTGTTTTTTAATAATGTAGATATACTAAAGCTTAATGATTCGGAACTAAATGATATAAGATGGAAAGAGATTTCATTTGTAAAACAAAAAGCACTTAATTCTTTGAATCCTGTAAAAACAATAGGAGATCAATTAGTATTACCATATTTATTTCATAAATCATATACCAAAAGTCAGGCAACTGAATCAGCATATAAATTATTAGATCTTGTAAAAATTGATCATAAATACTTTGATTCGTATCCACATGAATTATCGGGCGGAATGAGGCAACGAATCATTATAGCAATTGCATTGGCTTTAAAACCAAAATTAGTTATAATGGATGAGCCTACTACTGCCTTAGATGTTATAACTGAAAGAGAAATTATAAAAAACATTTTAGAATTGAAAAATGAGCTTGGGTTTTCAATTATATTTATAACACATGATTTAAATTTACTTCTTCAATTTGCTGATAAATTGTGTGTATTGTATGATGGTTCGATAATTGATAGTGGTACAACTGAAACTATTAAGAGTGGGGGTAATCATGAATATACGAAAAAACTACTAGAGGCAATACCTGATATTAATAAATCAATTATAGGTACTCAAGATTTAACAAAAAATAAAGTATATTCCTTGAAAAATATAAATGTTACATATCAGCTGGGTTCTTGGATTGTTCCAGATGATTTAAAGGCGGTAAATAATTTTTCAATTGATTTATATGAAGGATCAATAACGGCATTAATTGGTGAATCGGGAAGTGGAAAGAGTACTATAGCAAAAATAATAACTGGCTTAGAAAGATCGCAAAGTGGTGAGCTTTTTCATTTTTTTGATAATGATAAACAGCCTGTTGTTTTTAATTTGGAATATAGAAAAAATATTCAAATGATTTTTCAAGATCCATTCTCAGCATTAAACTCAATTCATACCGTTTTTCATCATCTTAAAAGATCTTATATAAATTTTGATATAGCAAGTTCAAATACAATAATTAAAGAAAAAGCAATCAAGGCTCTTGAAATGGTTGATCTTTCACCTGCAGAAAGTTTTTTAACTAAATACCCACATGAGATGTCAGGAGGTGAATGTCAAAGAGTTTGTATAGCAAGGGCTCTTATTTCAAAGCCAAAAATCATTATAGCTGATGAACCAACATCAATGCTTGATGTATCAATAAGAGAGGAAATTTTAAAGTTGTTTGTTAGATTAAAGGATCAATATAGTTTAAGTGTTCTATTTATTACTCATGATATTGCTTCAGCAGCAATGATTTCTGATGAAATGGTAGTACTTAAAGAAGGTTCTGTGGTAGATATAGGAAGTCCAGAATCAATAATCGACAATTCTAAGGATAAATATACAAAGCAATTAATTAAGTCTTCTACATCTAAAGTGCTGTAGAGCAAATGGGAGAAAAATGATAAAAAAAGATTTTGGAAATAATTTTAAATGGGGAGTAGCAACATCTAGTTTCCAAATTGAAGGTTCAAATGAGATTGATGGTAAGTTAGATTCAGTTTGGGATGTTTTTACTAAAACTAAAGATAAAATCAGAAATGGTGATAATGCAGCCAATGCTTGCAATCACTATGAATTGTGGGAAGAGGACTTTAAATTATTAAAAAAATTAGGTGTAAATAGTTATCGATTTTCTATTTCATGGCCTAGGGTTGTAAAAGATGACTTAAAAACAAAGAATCAAAAAGGTATTGATTTTTATAAATCTCAGATTGAAGAACTTTTAAAGCATGATATAGAACCATTCCTTACACTAAATCATTGGGATATACCTCAATTATTTCAAGAAAAAGGTGGTTGGACAAAGCGTGATAATATTGATTATTTTCTAGATTATGCACATCTTTTATCAAAAGAATATGGTGATCAAGTAAAAAATTGGATTACACATAATGAGCCTTGGGTTATATCGCACTTAGGTTTTGCCATAGGTACACATGCTCCTGGATTAAAATCTTTTTCAGATTACATTAAAGTTAATCACCATTTATTGCTTTCTCATGGTTTAGCAGTTCCAATTATTAGACAAAATAGTTCTAAATCAGATGTAGGTATTGTTTTGAATCTTACTCCTGGTTATGCTGAATCTATGAGTCCAGAAGATGATAGAGAAAAGTTGCTTTTTAATCAATGGTTTAATGAATGGTTTTTAGATCCATTGTATGGAAACAAATATCCTAAAGAAATAAAAGACAAATGGATAAAAGACGGAGATTTTCCAAAAGATATTGACTTTATAAAGAGCAATGATTTTAAGGTAATCTCAACAAAGACGGATTTTTTAGGTATTAATTATTATTCAAGGGCTATACTTAAAAGTGATTTAACCGATAATAGTAAGTTCCCTGTAGAAAATATTTCAGGAGAAAAAACTAAGTTTGATTGGGAAGTGTATCCTGATGGATTAGAAAAATTGTTAATAGATGTTCATAAAAAATATAATCCGAAAAA
>CAYTPF010000065.1:0-7209 GCA_964439775.1 uncultured bacterium
AAAGTAAAAAAGGGGAATCATTTACTTATGATGGTCCTTCAGGATTACCAAATGACTTTGGAGAAAGAAAAGTTTTACTAATTGAGGCAATGGAAGAAGCATTAGAAGAAGGTCATTCAAAAGAATATCAAAAAATGATTAAAACATATTTTAGAGAATTACAAAAGATTGAGAATAAAGGTGGTTCTAATGAATAAGTTAATAAATAAGATCATTTTTGTTTTAGTAATGTTACAATTAGGATTCAATCAAAATATTTTAGATAAAAATTCTGTTATTGGTAGCAAGAATAGAGTTCAGTCAGTTAATTCTGAATCTTTCAAAAAATTTACTCGAGCTAAATCTTTGGAAAAAGCAGGTTTATGGGAAGATGCAGAAAAACTCTATAAAGAGATTAATATTGATGAGCCAGGGGACAAACGATATTTTAAGCCTTTAAAAAATATTTTGAAGCAAAGAAGTGAATGGGAAGAGCTTATAGAATTTTCAAGAGAATTTTCTAAAGCAAATAATAATGATCCAAAGGTATTGGTTGATCTTGGAGAGGTGTATATATGGGCAGGAGAAATGCAGTTAGCAAAGCAAACATTTCAACCCCTATTAAGTAACGCTCAAAATAATCCTAATATTATTAAAATGATTATAAATAAATATGCTCAAAATGGAATTTTTGATAAGTCTGAAGAAATTTTAATTAAAAGTCGAAAATCATTAAAAATCCCAGAATTTTATTCTATGGAAATGGCTCGATTATATTCAAATAGGATGGTTTATGATAAGGCTTTATCTGAGTATCTATTATATGTTTCTAAAAACCCTAATAGATTGAATTTTGTTTCTGATAGAATAGTAGGTTTTCTTTCATCTCCTGAGATTGTATCTATGATTATAAAAAATCTTAAAAAAGAAAACTCAATAGAATCAAAATTAATTTTATCAGATATATACTTTAATCAAAAAGCTTATAAAAGCTCATATGAGTTATTAATAAATAATGATGTAGAATTTAGATATCTTTTAGATTTTGCAACTGATTTAATTGATGAAAATGAATTAGAATTATCTGAAAGAGTTTTGACCTATATATATAATTCAAATACATCTGATCAAAGCTTAATGGAAAAAGCAATTTTTAATCTTGCAGTTATTTATGAGAATAAAACAGTAAGCTCTATTGACCCATTACCAATATCAGGTCTGTTTAAAAATAATAGTTTTTTTAAAAATAATTATTTAAGTCTTAATGAGCAAAATGCGGGATCATTAAATCAGGCTATTAATATTTATGATTCTTTGGTAACTAAAACAAATTCTATAGAGGCTAATTTTAGATTAGCAGAGATAAGATTTAGAATTCTAGGTGATTTAGATGGAGCCGTAAAACATTATAATAATATTATTAATAAAAAACGTAATAAAAAATATTTGATTGAAAGTGTAAGCAGGCTTATCGATATTTATATTGCTAAAGGTGATATAAAAAAAGCAATGGATGTTATCAAGGTTTATAAAAAGGATTCACGTTTATTATCAAAATTAAATACGCTTAAAATTAAAGAGACACAGGTTTATTTTTATGAAGGTGATATTGATACATTATCAGCATTTATTAAAGATAACTTTTCAGATTTATCATTTGATAATGACTGGTATAATGATATTTTAGAAATTAGAAGTTTATTGTTTAATTTTGATAAAAAGCCAGAATTATTTAGTATGTATGCTGAGGCTCAGTTATTTCTCCAAAAAAATAAAAGAGAAGAAGCATTGAAAAAGTTATATCATATTTTAGAGCTTTCTGAAAAGCCTTTAACAAATTTAATAAAATATCAGCTAGCTTATGTTTTGGTATTACAAGCTCAATATATGAATGCAATTGATATTATGAAAAACATTGATGGTGAATCAATATTTATAGAATTATCATATATATTAAATGGAGAAGTTTTTGATTATATTTTAAATGATGGTGAATCAGCAATTAATTATTATTTAGAGTTTTTAGAAAAATATCCAGATAGTATTTATTATGATCAAATTAGATTAAGACTTAGAGAATTGGTGGGTTAGTATGAAAAAGTATATATATATATTAGTTTTATTATCTTTAACATTTTCTCAGAAAATTTTGATTCCTATGGATAATGTACAAAGTGATCATTTAAAGTCATATGGCGTAGCATTTTGGACATTAAAGCAAGGAATAAATGTTGAGTGGCTATTGAATTATAGAGGTGGATCATTTTTAATTGATAATTATAGTATAATTGAAAAGGAATGCAAGTTACGAGGGATTTATTATGAATTTGTAAATGCATCTGTTTTGGGTGGGATTTTTGGTGAAATCGAAGAAAATAATATGGATATTGTTTTGCTTGAAAAAAAACCCAAAATAGCAGTTTATGCACCACCAGGAAGTCAGCCTTGGGATGATGCGGTTACCATGGCATTGGAATATGCCGAGATAGATTATGATACTATATTTGATGATGATGTAATGAATGGAAAACTATCAAAATATGATTGGCTCCATTTACATCATGAAGATTTTACAGGGCAATATGGAAAATTTTACAAAAATTATAGAAATGCTGCTTGGTACAAACAGCAACAGGCTGATTTTGAATCTACAGCATTTAAATATGGTTTTTCAAGTGTTAGTGAATTCAAAAAAAATATAGCCAGGTTAATTAAAGATTTTGTTGTTGATGGGGGTTTTTTATTTGCGATGTGTTCAGCAACAGATAGCTTTGAGATTGCTTTAGCAGCTGATAAAACAGATATAGTTGCTGCAGTTTATGATGGTACGCCAATTGATCCAAGTTATAATACTAAGATAAATTTTAATAAAAGTTTTGCTTTTGAAAATTATACATTATACACAGACCCAATGATTTATGAATACTCTACAATCGATGTGCCTCCAAGTCATAGACCTGTCACTAAAAGTGCTCAAGCTGATTATTTTACATTATTTGAGTTTTCAGCAAAGTGGGATCCAGTCCCAACTATGTTAACACAAAATCATGTAGGCGTTGTCAATGGTTTTATGGGTCAAACTACTGGTTTTCATCGTAGCACTCTTAAAAAACATGTTGTTATTTTAGGTGAAGTTGAGAATGATGATATGATTAAGTATATACATGGCAATGTAGGGCGAGGAACATTTACATATTATGGTGGTCATGATCCAGAAGATTATAGGCATTTTGTTGGCGATCCTCCAACTGACCTTTCTTTACATAAGAACTCCCCCGGGTATAGATTGATTTTAAATAACGTATTGTTTCCTGCGGCTAAGAAAAAAGAGAAAAAAACTTAAGAAGAGGCACTCTCGTATTTAGCTATTCCTTTATTCCACATTAAGCGGGTCATTAATAAAAATATTATTACAATAAAAATTTGACCAATAAAATAGCTTTTTGATGGCCCAAAGATTAATATCCTTGTAGGAATTGATGTAATAAATGCCATAGGAAGTACTGTAAATAAGGTTTTTCTAAGCCAGCCAGCATAAATGGTATCTGGTCTCATAGAAAATTTCATTACCTCATGACTAAACCATCCTCCAGTACTAAAATTTTTAAACCAAAAGCTTAAACAGCTTATCCAAAAATCAAAACTTGCCCAAATTATTAGACCAAAAATAAATGATAAGATGAAGAATGCAAGGTTGATAAATTCAATATCTCTTGGGGAGTCTAGACACATTTTAAATAATAAAAATCCAAGTATTAAAAGTGAAATAACAGTATATGATTTAACATATCTAAAAGAAACAAGGAATTGACTGCTGATAGGTTTTAATAGAAAAAAATCAAGATCTCCTTTTACAATTAATTGATTTATTTTCATGAGGTTGCCTGAAAATAAAAACATATATACTGTATCTGATAAAAAAGTTATTATTAAAAATATCATGACATCGTGTTTTGTAAATTCAAGCAAAGAATCAACATAAGAGAATATTATAGAAAAGAAAAAGAAATGCGTTCCATAAAAAATAAAATCTACAATTATTCCACCAATAAAATTGGCTTTAAACTCCATATCTCTTGTTAAACTATTATTAAATAAAGATATCCAGATTGAGATATATTTTTTAATTTTAGCCACCAAAGCCCTCATATCGTCTAATTCCAAATTTATAAATAATATGACCGATTATTGTTATAGTGATTGCCCATAAAATACCCATCTTGATTTTTTCAAAAAATAGATTAGGATCGATATAACCAAGGGCAAATCTAACTGGGATATCTACGAGGTATGGTATAGGAGTATATTCAATAATATTGAGTAATTTTTCTGGAAACATTTTAAGAGGTATAAGCTGCCCTGAAAGAACAATATTTGCTAGGTTATAGGCTACAAGAAGCGATCTAGCTTCACCAAACCAAAATGCTGTGCAGATCATCATGAAATAAATACCATAAGATATAAATATTGATAAAAACAAAAATGTAACAAATCCAATTATTGAATAGATTGTTTGGAATGCTAAGCCTGGAAATATAAATGGGAATGCTATAGACATAGCACCATAGCATATAAAGTATAATGAATTATAACCTATAAATAATGAAAGATTATAGAAAAAGAAAGAAATTGGTCTGATAAGGTATTTATTAAGCTCTCCAAGTCTAATTGATTCAATCATTTCAAAAGAATTGATCCATGATGATTTAAGTTGGCCAACCATAAGAGCAAAAAAAATATAAACTATTAATTGATTAAAAGTGAAACCATTAATTGTTTCTACCCCTCTTGTTAAAAAAATTCGTTCCCAAAGAACATATTCAATCAATAAGCCCGATAGAATAGCAAAAATTCCTACTAGGGCATTTGCACGATATTCTAAGGTTTGAACCCAGGTTACTTTAACAACAGCAAAATATTTTTGTAACCAGATTTTAATCAATAAATTTTCTCGGATTATCAAAGAAAGCTCTCATAGCATCTTCAACTGGAAGCTCTTCAACTGTAAAGCTTTTAGGTGTTACTATATTAAACAATTCTGATATTAAATGTGTCATTTTTTCATCGGGTAATTGAGCCGATAAAATATTTTGATGGATTTCAATTTTATATTTACCTAAAACTTGGATAAGTTTATTGATATCAGAATTTGACTTAACTTCAAAAATTAATTTTTTTAAAGGATTAATTTTTTCAATTAAGGTATCAAAATTACCATCATATAGCCCCTTCCCTTCATTTATAACAAAGACTCTTTTACAAAGAGCTTGAATATCATTCATATAGTGGCTAGTAATAAGAAATGTAGTTTGATATTTTTGATTATATTCTTTTACAAATTCTCTTATTTTAGATTGTGAAACTACATCAAGACCAATAGTTGGTTCATCAAGAAATACAATTTCAGGATTATGAAGTAATGCTGCAATAATTTCCATTTTCATTCTTTCACCTAGAGATAAACGTCTAACTTGAACATTTAATTTTTCTTTAACATTTAATAACTCTACAAGTTCATTTAAACGTCTTTTATAGTCATTGTATTCAATATTGTAAATTTTTTGATTAAGTAAGAATGATTCAGAGGCGGGAATATCCCACCATAATTGATTTTTTTGTCCCATCACTACTGAAATTTTCTTTAAGAAATTATTTTTTCGTTTTGAGGGTATAAAACCATTGACATTAATTTTTCCATTAGTTGGATGAATTAGACCAGCAAGAATTTTAATTAGAGTGGTTTTTCCTGCACCATTTTTACCTAAAATTCCTATAATTTCACCTTTATCAATTGTTAAAGAAACATCTTTTAGGGCCTCGACATATTCATATCTGCGATTAAAAAAAGATTTAAATGCACCTAAGAGTCCAGCCTCTCTTTTAAATATTTTAAAAGATTTATTGATATGTTCTACTTTGATTGACATTTATAGTAAATTAGTTAATTATATTTTAATAAAGTAAGATAAAGAATATATAATTTTAATAAAAATCATATAGAAAGTTAAAAATAATATGAAATATTATCTTATAGTTAATCCATATAGTGGAGGTGGTAAAGGCATAAAGATTCAAAAAAAAATCCAACCTATTTTTGAATCTTCAGAAGTAGAATTAGAGATTATTTATACCACTCATTCTGGGCATGGTAAAGAGCTAGCGCAATCTTTAGACTTTAATGGTTTTGATGGTATATGTCCAATTGGTGGTGATGGAACTATGCATGAGATTATTAATGGAATGATGTCTAGAGAAGATAAATGTAAGATTCCGATTGGGTTGATAACGGGTGGTACTGGAAATTCTTTTATGCATGACTTAGATATGCTTGATCCTATTGAAGCTGCTAAAGCGGTGATTGGTGGTAAAAAGCAATTTATTGATATTGTAGATTTGAATAGTAAAGACAAGCAGATATATATATTTAATATTATAGGTTGGGGGCTTGTGACTGATGCTGGTATTAAAGCAGAATATATTAGATGGCTTGGCCATAATAGATATACTGTAAGTGCAGCATTTGAAGTATTGTTTAAAAAAACAAGGCATGCGAAGTTAATTCTAGATGATGAAATATATGATGATGATTTTTTGTTTATAATAGCCTGTAATACTAAGCATACTGGTAAGGGTATGAAAATGGCTCCAAAGTCTGAGCTCAATGATGGACTACTAGATGTCATTGTTGTTAGAGATGCAAGTAGATTGGAATTATTCAGTATATTGCCCAAGGTGTTTGATGGTTCACATATTAATCATCCTAGGTTGGAGTATTATCAAGTAAAAAAAATGAGTATTCAATCAAATAATCAAGACCCTTTAAATATCGATGGTGAAATAAATGGTACTACGCCATTTGAGGCTTGTATAGTTCCATCAGCTTTAGAAGTATTTATAAAATAATTAAATTGGCTTAAATTAGATTTAGTTTATATTTATAATATATTATAAATTTTAATGCTATCATTGGAGAGATAGTATCAAATCAAGCATTTAAAAGGGAGAGCATTAATGAAATCATTTTCAATTCTTTTTACTTTATTTTCGGTTGCTATTAGTCAGGGGCTATTCTTCTCAGAATATGCAGAAGGTTCAAGTAATAACAAATATTTAGAAATTTATAATCCTACAGATGTTGAGATAAATCTTGCTGGTTATGCATTTCCAAATGCTACTAATGGTTCATCTGGTCAGTATGAATATTGGAATACATTTGATGAAGGGTCAACA
>CAYTPF010000066.1:0-1913 GCA_964439775.1 uncultured bacterium
ATAGAAGAATTAAAAATTCCTGATGCAATAGAGAAGATTCTAACTCTAATGAGAAAAATCAATAAATATCTTGAAGTTAAATCGCCATGGAAATCTATAAAAATAGATTCTTCACCTGAAAGTGAAAGTGCTACTACTATGTATATTTCTGCAGATTTATTAAGAATTTGTTCACAACTACTTTTTCCTGTAATGCCTGATAAAACTATACAAATCCTCAAAATGCTAGGTTCAGATAAAATTTTAATAAGTGATTATTCAACTGGCCTTGTAAAACCTGGGCAACTATTAGGCAATGGGAAGTCACCATTCCCAAGAATATCTATATGATAATAGATACTCATAGTCATATTTACTATGATAAATTTAATTTAGATATAAATGAAGTTATTAATAGAGCTATTGATGCTGGAGTAAAAAAAATAATCTGCGTAGCAGTTGATATTTCAACAGCAGAGAAATGTTTTGATATTTGTGAAAAATATTCTTCAATTTATATGACAGCCGGTATACATCCACACGAGTCTCAAAAAGTACCTAAAGACTATCTAAAAACTATTGAATCATTTTTAAACTATCCAAAAACAGTAGGATTGGGTGAAATTGGGTTAGACTATCATTATAATTTTTCTCAACCTGAAATCCAAATACCAATTTATATAGAGCAATTAGAATTGGCAAAAAATTACAACCTTCCATCTGTTATACATTGTAGGGAAGCAGAACAAGATATACTTGATGGTATAGTCTCTACTAAATCTAAAAAAGGTGTTATTCACTGTTTTTCAGGTAACTATGATTTTGCTACTAAAATTATTAAAACTGGATATAAAATTTCATTTACAGGTTTGATTACGTTTACAGGAAATACTTTTAAAAAAGTTATTGAAAAAATTGATTTGTCTAATATTATGGTAGAAACGGATTCTCCATATTTAACCCCACATCCAAATAGAGGCAAAAGAAATGAACCACAATATGTTAGATATGTTATTGAACAAATTTCAAAATGGAAAAATCTTCCTTTTAAAGAAATAGAAAATCAAACAACTAAAACAGCTTTGCAATTATTTTCTAAATTATCAAATTAAATTTGAATCAACCTCCCATAAGAAAACGTTGGGGACAAAATTTTATTAATGATATAAATTTTATTAATAAAATCATTACTGAATTTAATCCGAAAAAAAATGATATTATTTTAGAAATAGGCCCAGGAAGAGGTGCTCTTACTTTTCCCTTATCAAAAATTGTAAAAAGAATTTATGCAATAGAAATTGACCCTAAACTTGTAGAGCTTCTAAAATTAAATATTACACCTAATACAAAAATTATCAATAATGACATACTAAAATATGATTTAAACACTTTAGATAATAACTATAAAATTATAGGCAATCTACCCTACTATATTACTACACCAATAATATTTAAATTTTTTGAAAACTTAAATTGGAATAAAATGACAATCATGGTTCAAAAAGAGGTTGCAAATAGGATAATTGCTTTACCTGGGCATAAAAACTATGGTAGGCTTTCAATAATGATACAAGCATATACTAGTGTCAAAAAACACTTCGATATATCACCAAGTCTATTTGAACCAAAACCAAAGATATATTCATCTCTCATTACTTTAAAGCCTAAATCTCATATTATTTCTAATAATTTTTTGTTTAATCAAATTGTTAAAAAAGCATTTCAAAAAAGAAGGAAAATGTTAAAAAATTCTTTAATAAATTTTTTAACAAATGATCAAATAAAAACATATGGACATTTAAGGCCAGATGCTATTTCTGTAAATGATTTTATTAAAATATCAGATTCTTGTATAAAAGAATAAAATAAACTTAAATTAAATGCTTTATTTTTTTTCATTTAAAGGTATTTATGGCAACTAAAACTAAAAAAAC
>CAYTPF010000066.1:2013-7134 GCA_964439775.1 uncultured bacterium
AACGGCTAAAGCTAAGGACACTGCTAAAAAAACAACGGCTAAAGCTAAGGACACTGCTAAAAAAACAACGGCTAAAGCTAAGGACACTACTAAAAAAACAACGGCTAAGACTGATAAAAATTCAAAATTATCAGAAAAAGAAAAAATTGAACGGAAAATTAAAACTAAAAAAACTAAATTAGATAAAAAAATACAGAAAATTGGTAGTGATGCAAATAGATCTTTAAGTAGATATTTAAAAGAAATAGGTAAATATGATCCTTTAGATCCTAATAGAGAAGTAGAACTTGCAATAAGGGTTAAAAAAGGTGATAGAAGAGCCCTTAAAGAGCTTACTGAAGCAAATCTGAGATTCGTTGTAAGTGTTGCAAAAGACTATCAAGGTCAAGGTCTACCTCTTACTGATTTAATTAATGAAGGGAATTTAGGTTTAATAAAAGCAGCTGAACGATTTGATGAAACTAGAGGATTTAAATTTATATCTTATGCTGTATGGTGGATAAGACAGTCTGTACTACAAGCACTAGCTGAACATTCAAGAATAGTTAGACTACCTTTAAATAGAGTTGGTACAATAAGTAAAATTAATAAAGCTGCACAAAGGCTTGAACAAGAATTTGAAAGAACTCCTCGTGAAGATGAATTAGCTAAACAATTAGATATGAATTCTAATGAAGTAACTGATGCTGTTAGAATTTCTAGAAGACATCATTCATTAGATACTCCTTTTACTGATGATGATAATAATTCATTATTAGATGTTATTCCAGATAATAATCAAATTGAACCTGATAAAGATCTAATGATGGAATCATTACAACAAGAAATAAAAGCATCGCTTAATACTTTAAAGCAAAGAGAACGTGATGTAATAAGAATGTATTTTGGTATTGATCGTGAATATGCATTAACATTAAATGAAATTGGAGAAGAATTTGATTTAACTAGAGAGCGTGTTCGTCAAATTAAAGAAAAAGCAATAAGAAGATTGAGGCATCGTTCTAGAAGTAAAAAATTAAGAATGTATTTAGGATAGAAAGGAAGTTTTATTATGGTTTCTGTAAAAGTTGGTGATAATGAGCCATTTGAAAGAGCTCTAAGAAGATTTAAGAAAAAGTATGAAAAAGCAGGAATACTTAAAGATGTTAAATCTCGTACGTATTACTTAAAACCAAGTGATGCAAAACGTTTAGCTGCAAAATCAAAACCAAAACGTAGATTTTAAATTTAATAATTTAAATTTAGTATATTCCTATACTAGAAAAATTAACTTCTTTTGGAATTAATTAGAAGAATTTCAGGTATTAGAGGAATAGTTGATGAAACCTTAAATAATAAGGTTGTTTATAATCATTCCAAAGCTTTCTCTACTCTACAGCCACAAGGTCCTATCCTGATTGCAAGAGATTCTCGGTCTCATGGCAATAGATTTAGTGAAATTGCTTGTAATGCTATTGTTGAAAGTGGTCGTGACGCTATAGACTACCAAATTTTACCTACTCCAACAGCTCAATTTTTAGTAAAAAAACACAACTATGCTGGTGCCATTGTTATTACAGCTAGCCATAATCCGATTGAATGGAACGGAATGAAATTCATTGATAGTGATGGGTGCTTCTTAAATGCAAAAAAGAATAATGAATTATTTAATATTGCTGATAATACTAAAAATGAAACAAATAGGATTATTGGAAAAATCAATATAGAAAATCATGGTTACATTGAACATATTGAACATACTATAAACCTTTCAATTATTAATAAAAATCTTATAAAAAATAAAAAATTTACAGTAGTAGTAGATGCAGTAAATGGTGCTGCATCATATGCAATCCCTGATTTACTTAAATTACTAAATTGCAATGTTATACCCTTATATTGCTCTCCTGATGGAAAATTTCCTCATAGCCCTGAGCCATTAAATAAAAATTTAAAATCTTTATGTAATAGTGTATTGGAAAATAAAGCTGATTTAGGAATCGCAATTGATCCTGATGGTGATAGGCTTGCAATCATAGATGATAAAGGGATACCATTAGGTGAAGAAAATACTTTAGTTATTGCAGCTGACAACATACTTTCATCTGGTTTGAATACTAATATTGTAACTAATCTATCTACTACAATGGGTATAGATATAATTGCTAAAAAATATAATTCGAAAGTGATTCGCTCAATGGTAGGTGAAATCAATGTAGTTGAAAAAATGAAAAAAGAAAACTCTAAGTTTGGTGGTGAGGGAAATGGTGGAATTATTTTAAAAGAATCCCATTTAGGAAGAGATGCTATTGTTGGTACAGCATTAATTTTAGATTGGTTGTCAAAAAAACATTCAAGATTTATAAGTGAGTTAAGACAAGACTTACCTAATCTATCAATTATAAAGGATAAAATCAATCTTGAGAATATTGATCCAGATAAAGCAATTAAAATGCTAGATGCAAATTTTAATAATATCAATAAAGATACTACTGATGGATTAAAATTAATCTGGAACGATAAATGGATTCATATTAGAAAATCAAATACTGAACCAATACTTCGGATTTATGCAGAAGCATCAAGCACCTCTAAAGCTAAGATGCTAATAAATGAAGTAAAAAATCATTTATCAATTGCATAATTCAATACTATTAAAACATAAAACTATTAAATTTAAATATAGAAAATTATTTTGAGTGAAAATCTTACAATTACTAGTATAATTCCAAAAAAAGGCATGGATATTGAATTAGATATTGAATCCTTAGCATTTGGTGGTATGGGTATATCAAAGATTAATGGTAAAATAATTTTTGTTAAAAATGCAATTCCTGATCAAAGAGTACTAGCTAGAATAACTAAAAAAAGAAAGTCTTACTTTGAAGCTAGAAAATTATCTGTTATAAAAGAATCTAATTTTTATACGAAACCAACCTGTATTCATTTTAATGATTGTGGAGGATGTAGTTTCCAAAATTTAAATTATAAAAATCAACTACATTGGAAGCAACAACAAATTAATGATTTGTACAATAAAATGGGTAATTTTAAAAATATTAAATCTAAACCAATCATTGCCTGTCAAAATCAATATAATTATAGAAACAAAATGGAATTTTCATTTTCAAATAAACGGTGGATACTAAATGAAAATGATTCTGGTGAAAGTAAAAACTTTGCTCTTGGCTTACATGTATCTGGTAGATATGATAAAATTTTAAATATAGATAATTGTGACCTACAAATTAATATATGTAATGATATCCTTAATCTTATCAAAATTGAATGTTTAAAACATAAAATAGAACCCTATGATATAAAAAAACATACTGGTTTTTTAAGACATCTAATGATTCGTTCTGGAATTGCAACTAATGAAATAATGATAAACTTTATAACATCTTATGAAAAAATAAACTTATTAAAACCAATCGCAATGAAATTATCCTCTACATTCCCTGAAATAAAATGTATTGTTAATAATATTAATACAAAAAAAGCCGATATAGCTTTTGGTGAATGGGAAATTAATTTAGCTGGAAATAATGTAATTATCGATAAAATTGGTGATTATGAATTTGAAATTTCTGCTAATTCTTTCTTCCAAACAAATACACTTCAAGCAGAAGTATTATATAATGTTATTAAAGAAGAATGCAATTTAAAGGGTAATGAAATTGTATATGATCTTTATTCTGGTATTGGAACTATTTCTATATTTTTATCTAAATATGTAAAATCTATATATGCAATAGAATTAATTGAAACAGCTGTTAATGATGCTAAAAAAAATGCTAAAAGAAATAATATTAATAATATTAAATTTTTCTGTGGTGATTTAAAGGATATTTTAAGTAAAGATAATAACCTATCTTCAATCCCTAAACCTGATATAATTATTATTGACCCACCAAGAGCTGGCATGCATAAAAATACAATAAAAGATATTAATAAATTAAAACCAAAAAAAATTGTCTATTGCTCCTGCAATCCTTCAACTCAAGTTAGAGATGTCGTTGATTTATATGAAAATGGATATCAACTTAAAAATATTCGCCCTGTAGATATGTTTCCTAATACACCGCACATAGAATGTGTATCAACCCTGGAGTATACAAATTAAAGCAGCAATTGAAATAAAAAAACTATACAAAAATTATAATAATGTAAATGCACTTAAAGGTATTGATCTTATCATACCAAAAGGAGAATTTTATGGATTGTTAGGGCCTAATGGTGCAGGTAAAACAACAACCATAAATATTATAACTGGTTTAGTTAAAATTAGCTCTGGATCAGTAACTGTATTAGGTCATGATGTTATAAATGATTTTAAAAATTCCAGAAAAAAAGTTGGTCTTGCCCCTCAAGAATTTAATTTTGATCATTTTTTTAATTTAGAGGAAATGTTAACATTTCAAGCTGGATATTATGGCGTTAAAAAAAGTATCGCTAAAGAACGAGCAAAAAAAATGTTAAAACAATTTGGACTAGAAACTAAAGCTAATAGTACAGCAAGACAATTATCTGGCGGCATGAAAAGAAGGTTACAAATTGCAAAGTCTCTAGTACATGATCCTCCTATTGTTATTTTAGATGAACCTACTGCAGGAGTTGATTTAGAACTAAGGCATATGCTTTGGGACTATCTAAAAAAAATAAATACAGAAGGTAAAACTATCTTACTTACAACTCATTATATTGATGAAGCAGAATTATTATGCAAAAAAATATCAATTATTGATAATGGAAAAATTATCACTACAGGTAATACAAATGATCTTATAAAAAGTGGAGGACAAAGTTCTATAAAAATTAAAATTAAAAATTGGATATACTCAGACCTATTAAATAAATGGGAGCATTCTTACAATGATAATTATTTACATATCCAAACCAATTCTCCTGATGAAGATATGCCTAAATTAATTAAAATCATTTCAAAAACTAATGCTTCAATTGAAAAAATAAATGTTGTAAAGGCAACTCTTGAAGATGTTTTTATAAAACTAACTGGAAAATCAATTAATGATTAATACTGGACTTGCAACTTTTATAAACAGAGAAGTTTGGCGTTTTCTAAATCTTTATAAACAGACAATTTTTCCAAGCATTATATCATCATCATTATATATCATA
>CAYTPF010000067.1:0-7093 GCA_964439775.1 uncultured bacterium
ATAAATATATTATTTTTCATATTTCTCCTTTTCTATAATATTTCTAAAACATCACATGCATGTGATTTAGTTTTAACTTTATCAAAAACATGTGAAACTATACCGTCCTTATCTATTAAATAGGAAATTCTTGCAATACCCATATATTCTTTTCCATACATTTTCTTTTTTACCCATGCTCCATACGATTCAATCATTGTTTTATTTTCATCGCTTAATAATTCATATTGAAATTTTTGTTTTTCTTTAAAGTTTTTATTTTTTTGTATTGAATCAGCAGATACCCCTATTATTGTAGTATTTTTATCTTTAAAACTTTGGAATTCATCACGGAATCCTTGTCCTTGAACTGTTCATCCTGGTGTAGATGCTTTTGGATAAAACCAAAGTATAACATTTTGACCTTTATAATCTGATAGAGAAACACTTTCACTCTTTGTATTTTGAAGAAAAAAATTTGGTGCTTTATTTCCAATTTTTAACAATATTAACTCCTTTGTTTAATAAATATTTAAAATAACTGTAAATTAGTGTAATAAAATTTATAGAAATTTAAATAAGTATAAAATGATAAAAATATATTCTACCTCATGGTGCCATCCATGCAAAATGGCAAAAAAATTATTAGATCAAAAAAAACTTAAATATGAAGAAATAAATATTGAAGAGATAGGTATATCTAGACAAGAACTTCATAATTTGACCGGAGGAAGTACTGTCCCCCAAATAATTATTAATGGAAAATCTATAGGTGGCTTTGATGATCTTTTAATTTTAAATACCAACGGTAAACTTGATAAATTAGTTTCAAAAAAATGAACTTTTCTCCAATAGAAATTGAAAATTACTGCAAAAAAAATTCACATCAAGATAGCGCATTATTAAAAGAAGTAGCAACATTTACTAAGGATAACATCGAAGGGTCAGCAATGCTTTCTGGCGAGTTAGTTGGTAGCATACTCCAAGGAATTATTTGTATGATACAAGCAAAAAAAGTTCTTGAGATAGGTATGTATACTGGTTACAGTGCACTTAAAATGATAGAAGTTTTACCTCTAGATGGAACTATTGATACCTGCGAAATTGGTGACAATCACTGTAAAACAGCACGATCTTTTTTTAATAAATCTGACAAAGGTCATAATATTAAGATACATAAAGGAAAAGCTTTAAATTCAATAATTAAATTTCCCAATGAATCATTTGATTTTATTTTTATCGATGCAGATAAAATTAATTATCTTAACTATTATAAAAAATCAATAGAATTAGTTAAAAAATCTGGTGTTATAGTATTAGATAATATGTTATGGGGCGGCACTGTTATAAATCCACAAGATGAGCATTCATTATCCATTAAAAATACTGCTGAATATATACAAAATGATGAAAAATGTTTTAATTACATGATACCTGTACGTGATGGTTTAATGGTTTGTTATAAAATATGATTTCTTTAAAAGATAAAAAAATTCTTATCTGTGTTACTGGATCTATTGCAGCTTTTAAAACATGTGATGTAATTCGAATTTTAAAAAAAGAAGGTGCTAAAGTTCAAGTAATGATGTCATCTTCCGCTGAAAAATTTATAGGTGCTGCTACATTCGCAGCATTAACTGGTGAAGAAGTTATCACAAATTTATTTCCCAATACACCGAAAGCTGGTTTAGAGCATATTGAAATGGCTTTTAAATTAGATGCTATAATTGTATTACCTGCAACTGCTAATATTTTATGTAAAACAGCCAATGGGATAGCTGATGATGTTATTACTACAACTTTATCAGTTTGTGAACAACCATTACTATTTGTTCCTGCCATGAATAATAGAATGTGGTCAAATGAAGCAACTCAAATTGCTGTTAAAAAACTAAAATCTATGAATAAAATTATTATGGAACCTGAAGATGGTTTATTAGCAAGTTTACATAAAGGTAAAGGTCGACTACCTACTATACCAAACATTATATTTTCAATAAGAGAATTATTTATTCAATCTTTACCTTTAAAAAATAAACGGGTTCTTATAACAGCTGGTCCTACGAGAGAAGCAATAGACCCTGTTAGATTTATTTCCAATCGATCAAGTGGAAAAATGGGATATGCAATCGCAGATCAAGCATATAAAATGGGTGCAGATGTTTTGCTTATTTCTGGACCAGTATCTTTACCAAAACCACATGGTGTTAAATTCATACAAATTGAAAGTGCTATGGATATGTACAAATCAACATTAAAATACTGCAAAAAGGCTGATTACATTTTTATGTCAGCAGCAGTTGCCGATTATTCTGTAAAAAATATTAATAATTATAAAATAAAACGTTCAAAAAGTAATTTATCTTTAGATTTAATTCCAGCACCAGATATACTCAAATCTATCAATAAATATACAAAAGCTTCAATTATTGCATTTGCCCTTGAAACTCATAATGGTGAAAATGAGGCTCTTAGAAAATTAAAAGATAAATCTGCAGATTTTATTGTTTTAAATTACGCAAATGAAGATGGTGCAGGCTTTGAATCAGATACAAATAGAGTTATAGTATATTCTAAAAATAAAAAATTTGTAAATCTTAAAAAGAATCGAAAAGATAGAATCGCTAAAAAAATTATTGATTTCATTCTAAAATAAGCTATGACTTTATGAATTCAATTGTACTCTTTAAAAACAATTTAAGAATTAATGATAATCCTCCATTATTCTATGCCTCTCAATATCAAAATAAATTACTTCCAATTTATATTTATGATAATATAAATATAAAAAAAGAGCTTGGTGGTGCATCAAAATATTGGCTTTTTAATGCACTAAAAAGTTTAAATAAATCTTTAAATAATAATTTACTTTTTTTGAAAGGTGATACATCTTACATATTAAAAGATATTGTAAAAAAACATTCTATTTCTAATATTTTTTGTGAAAAACCCTTTCTAAAAAATGAAATTATATTATTTAAAAAACTAAAAACAGAATTATCAAATTATAATGTAAATATAAATTTTTATAATTGTACTTTATTATGGGATCCGCAATCTATATTAAAAAAAGATCATACTCCATACAAAGTATTCACACCTTTTTATAAAAAAGGTTGCCTTGAATCAGTTATTCCAGATAGACCATTAGGATTGCCAAATAAATTAAATTTTTTAAATGTAAATAATGAAACAACAATTAAAGATTTAAATTTATTAAGTAAATACAAATGGTATGCAAAACTTAATAATTTATGGTCTATAACAGAAGAATCTGCTAATAAAATATTGGATTTATTTTTAATCAAAAAAATTTATAATTATAAAAAAGGACGAGATTATCCAGCCTCTAATTTAACTTCTAAACTTTCTCCATATATACGTTTTGGAATGATATCTATTAATAAAATATGGCATAGTTTAAAAAATCTTTCAATTGATGAAAATATTACACATTTTGAATCAGAACTTGGATGGAGAGATTTTTCTTACTATTTACTGTACCATTTTCCACATATGGAAACAAATAACTTACAAACTAAGTTTAATAATTTTAAATGGGAAAATTCTATAGAAAAATTTAATGCATGGAAAGCAGGGAAAACTGGCTATCCTATTATTGATGCATCAATGAAAGAATTATGGGAAACTGGTTACATGCATAATAGGATGAGAATGGTTACAGCTTCATTTTTAGTGAAAAATTTGCTAATTGACTGGAAATTAGGTGAGAGGTGGTTTTGGGAATGCTTACTAGATGCAGATTATGCATCAAATATTGCTGGATGGCAATGGGCAGCCGGTACAGGCGCAGATGCTGCTCCGTATTTCAGAATATTTAATCCAATATTACAAGGTGAAAAATTTGATTCTAATGGTGAATACACACTAAAATATTTACCTGAATTAAAAAGTGTGCCTATAAAATTATTACAAAAACCTTGGGAATTTAATAGTAGTAATCTAAAATATGTTAATCCAATAATAGATTTAAAAGATTCTAGAGATAATGCTTTATATCAATACTCTTTAATAAAATAACTAATTAGATAATTTTGTAATTTTTCCCAATTTTTATAAATGCATTTATAGCTTTATCTAATTGTTTTTTTGAATGAGATGCACTGATTTGAACCCTAATTCTAGCTTCATTTTTAGGTACTACAGGGAAAGAAAACCCTATAACATAAATTCCCTCATTTAATAAATCAGAAGCCATATTTTTAGCTAAAACTGCATCACCCAACATAATTGGAACAATTGGATGTACTCCTTTTTTAATTTTAAAATTTGCTTTTTCCATATTAGTTCTAAAATATTTAGTATTTTCTTCTAAATTATCTCTTAATTCAGTTGAATTTGAAATAATATTTAGACATTCAATGGATGCAGAAACAATAGCTGGTGCCAATGTATTACTAAATAAATAAGGTCTAGATCTTTGACGCAATATATCAATTATTTCTTTTTTTGCTGATGTAAAACCTCCTGATGCACCACCCATTGCTTTGCCCAATGTAGATGTTATTATATCAACTTTTTCTATTACATTACAATATTCAATAGACCCTCTTCCAGTTTTTCCAAAAAAACCTGTTGCATGAGAATCATCAACCATAACTAAAGCATTATATTTTTGAGCTAATGAACATATATCATCTAGCTTAGCTACATATCCATCCATTGAAAAAATACCATCAGTCGCAATTAAACGATTTGGACTAGATTGTGTTTTTTTCAAACACTTTTCAAGTTCATTCATATCACCATTACTATATCTATATCGTTTAGCTTTACAAAGTCTAATTCCATCTATTATTGAAGCATGATTTAACTGATCAGATATAATAGCATCATTTTCATTTAACAATGTTTCAAATAATCCACCATTTGCATCAAAACATGAAGTATATAATATTGTATCCTCTTTACTAAGAAAATTTGAAATTTTATTTTCTAAATGTTTGTGAATAGATTGAGTACCACATATAAATCTAACAGAGCTTAATCCCAAACCCCATTGTTCTAATCCCATTTGAGCAGCTTGTATGAGTTTTTTATTATTAGATAATCCAAGATAATTATTTGCACAAAAATTAAGTACATTTTTATTATTTACAATAATTTCTGAATCTTGAGGAGATTCAATTATTCTTTCACTTTTATATAACCCCGCATCTTTTATATTTTTAATTTCTTTTTCTAAACTATTTAAAAAATTATTCATATTTTCTCCTTACTGATGGAATTAAATAATCTAAAAAAGACTTCTCAAAATTCAACTTAGGTGAAAAATTCCAATCTTTTTTAGCACAACTATAATCTACATCTTCAGGCCAACTATTAACCATTGCTTGTTTTTTCTCATTTACTTTAAAAATAATTTTTGCACATTTAAATTCCTTATTAATTATATTTTTAAATTCTAATGCTGATACACTAAAAGAACCTATATTATAAATCATCTCCGTTAAATATTTTTGATCAGTTTCCATTAATTTTATTATTGCATCAATTGCATCATCCATCATCATAAATGGTAATTTGGTATTTTCACTAACAAAACATGTATATTGCTTATTAGTAGCTGCAGCATGAAGCATTTCAGGAGCATAATCTGTGGTTCCACCGGTAGGCATAGTATGGGCACTAATTAAACCAGGGAATCTTATTGATCTAAAATCTATAGAACCTGATTTATAATATAATGAATAGTATCTTCCAAGATGTTCACAATATAATTTATTGCAGCCATACATTGTTTCTGGGAAACAATGCTCTTGCTCAGTTATTTTTCCAGCTTTAATTTTATTTTTTAGTCCTTTTAATCCATAAACTGCTATTGAACTAGGGAAAAAAAACTTAATTTTTGTATTTTGATTTTTAGATTGATCAATAGCCATATTTAATAATTTAACAGTACCACCAACGTTAACTTGTTGTGCTAAATCAGGACAGGATTCTGCCTTACTACTTAATAGAGCCGCCAAATGATAAATTTCTGTAATTTGATATTTATCAGTAATTGCATCTAATATTTTATCATCTAAAATGCTACCCTTAAAACTCTCTAAAATATAAGTTTCAATAGATTGATCAATCTGATTGATATCAAGAGTAATAATATTTTTATTAAAATCTTTATTTAATGATTTAATTAAGCCGTGACCCATTTCACCATTAGCACCTGTTATTAAAATTGATGTTTTAATCATGTTGATAATATATTGTTGATTTAATTTTGATAAAACAAATTAGTCAAATTTTATTATATAGAACTTTGTAGATGATAAGTTATAGTAATACTTTATTTTAATGGAAAAACTATTAATATTAATTTTCTGTTTATTTTGGGGATGTGCTGTAGATCAGCCACTTTCAAGCAATACTGATAATGTATCATCTATACAAATTACACCCTTTGGTACTGATAATTCTTTAGATATTATTACATGGAATGTTGAAAATTTTCCAAAAAATGGTAATAATACTGTAGATGCTATGGTTGATATTATTAGAGATTTAGATATTGAGATTTTTGCTTTTCAAGAAATAGAGAGTTCAAGTTCATTTAATAATTTAATTTCATCATTAGAGTGTTCTGAAATTGTTTCAACTTCTTTTGGAGATTGTAATGAATATTTGGGATGGGCTAATACAGAAAACGGTTGTGCTGAAATAATCGGATGTAATAATGATATTAATTATAATTTTTATTTAGATTATGAAGATTGTAATAAAACTTGTAATGCTGAATGGGATGGTTTTAGATCTAATAGTGCTAGCTATAGTATGAATTTAGCTTATTTATATAATAAATCTAAAGTTACAATAAACAATATTTATGAATTATATAATGATGATTGGTGGTCATTTCCAAGATCGCCATTAGTTCTGGAACTTACATATAATGGAATAGAATTAATTTTAATTAATAACCATTTTAAGTGTTGCGATGGATCAGAAGACAGAAGAGAATCAGCTATGAATTTATTACACCAATATGTAATTGATGAATTTAATAATAAACGAGTTATTATTTTAGGTGATTTGAATGATAGTATTACTGATTCAGAATCTTCTAATGTATTTATAAATATTATAAATGATTCTT
>CAYTPF010000068.1:0-6933 GCA_964439775.1 uncultured bacterium
CTCCATACAAATCATCACAAACAATAGGATTTCCAATACTAGAAAGATGGACTCTCAATTGATGAGTTCGCCCAGTTTTTGGACATAAATTTAATAATGAAAAAGGAGCATAATAACTATCCTTTTTATATTTAGTAATTGAATGTCTTCCTCTTTTACTTACTGAAAATTTAGTTCTTTTTTTCGAATCTCTATTAATATAGCCCTCTATAGTACCTTGCTCATTTATTTTACCCCAACAAATAGCATAATATTGCTTATTAATTTTTCTTTCTTCAAATTGAGTTGATAACATTTGATGAGCAAAATCGGTTTTAGCAACTATCATAACACCTGAAGTTTCTTTATCAAGTCTATGAACAATTCCTGGCCTTGTCGGATTGATATTTGATAGTCTATCAAAGTGATAAAGCAATCCATTAAGCAAAGTTCCACTATAGTTTCCATTCCCAGGGTGGACAACAATACCGGATTGCTTATTTAGAACTATTAATGATTTATCTTCATATATAATATCAAGTTTTATGTTCTCGGATTTAAGTGCCGTAGTAGATATATTAGATATAATATATCCTGTAATTTTCTCTCCACCTTTTAATATAGTTCCTGCTTTTACCTGCTTACCATCCAAATGCAAGGAACCATTCTTTATACTAGTTTGTATTTTAGATCTAGAAATTGAATCTAATTTAGTAGACAGGAATTGATCAAAACGCAAATCCTGTTGATCTACTATTAAATTTACATTCATATGCTATATTATTTGTTTATTTTCAATTTTGTATGAGTAATACATATACAATACGATGCCTATAGTCACAGCTGAATCTGCTATATTAAAAATATACCATCTATAACTATATTTGAATAATCCAACATCAATAAAATCTACAACCCCTCCATAAATTGATGGATATAAAATCATCATAGATCTATCATACAAATTTCCTAATGCTCCTCCCAAAATAAATGCAAGAGAAAGTACGTATATAAAATTATTCTTTCTTTCTTTATACAAATAATATATTAATCCAATTGTGATAATCAATGATAGCATTGTAATATATATATGAAATGAACCTACGCTTATACCAAAGGCCATGCCTGGATTCTCACAAAAAGTTATTCTTAAATAATGACCTAAGACATCAATAGGTGCATAAGGTGTGAAATTCGATTTAACCCAAAGCTTTGTAGCTTGGTCAAAAAATAAAATAACAAACGGAATGATAAAAATTCTCAAAATCTTTACTACTTCTGTTTTGATTTACAATCAAAACACTTATTTGTATGAGGAACTTCTAATAATCTTTCTTCATTTATAAGTTCTCCACAAACAATACATAAACCAAATGTACCATCATCAATCATTTCCAATGCTCTAGTCATATATTGGAAATGATTATTTTCCCTACTTAACCAATAAAATGCTTTCTCTCGTTCTTGTTGATCTGATCCAGCATCCGCCATATGAGATGAATAAACAGCATTAACTGAATCTCCTTTTAACATTTCTTCAGTTCTCTCTTTCGAGTCGGCGATATCATTCATAATCTTATCACGTTTTTCTATTATAATTTTCTTAAAATATTCTAATTTTTGCTTGGTCCACTTGTTTCTATTCAAAATTAATTCCTTACATATTTTGTTATAAATATTTTAACATTTTCACCATTGCTTTTTATATTTTCGAAACTTTCATAATTTAAACTTTTATCATTAAATGATACACCTAATACTTCGTTTAAAAAATATGACTCATTTTCATTTAAAGCTTCTATAATATCATCTGAGCCTTCTATTTTTATATGGATTCTATCTTCCACATTAAATCCAAGTTCTTTTCTAATACTTTGAATATGCCTAACCATGTCTCTAACTATACCCTCTTTAACTAGTGAATCAGATAAAATGGTATAAATACCTACTATATATTTTTGATTACTTACAATAGAATAATCACCTACAGGCTTCTCTTTTAAAATAATATCATTAGGTTCAATAAGATATTCTTTTCCATCCAAATCAATTTTTATTGATTTATTAAATTTAATTTTATTTACAACCATTTTAGAATCTAATCCTGATATGATATTTATAACATCTTTAATATTTTTTCCAAATTTTTGACCTAAAATTTGAAAATTAGGCTTAATATCATACGAAACTATTTCAGCTTGATTTTTTACAAATTTCAAATTTTTAATATTTAACTCATCTAAGATTTGATTTTTATTATTCTCCAATAATTCCTGGATATTTTCATTAGAATATATTATCAATTTTTCTACTGGCTGTCTATTTTTTATATTAGCAATATTCCTTGCAGATCTTCCCATACTTACTATAGAAATTATAGTATCAATTTCAGCAATCAACGAATCGTCAACCCAACTTTCCTCATATTTTGGAAAGCGAGTTAAATGCACACTATTTGGGGCATTAACTTTTACGTTTGCAACAAGATTTTTATACATTTTTTCAGTAATAAACGGAATAATTGGAGCCATTATTTTTATAAATTTTACTAAAGTTTCATATAAAGTGGCATATGCTGCTTTTTTATCATTATCATTTTCACTTTTCCAAAAGCGTCTTCTATTTCTTCTGACATACCAATTAGATAAATCGTCTATAAATCTAACAACATTATCTAAAAACTTATATATTTGATATTCATTGTAATAAGAAGTAGATTCTCTAACTAAATCATTAACTTTGGCAAGAATCCATTTATCAAGTTTTGTCAAATTTAAAGAAAACAAATCATCATAACTATTTGGATCGAAATCATCTAATCGAGCATATGTAACAAAAAATGAATATGTATTCCATAATGTTATCAATCGCTTTCTAACTTCATCTGCAACTCCAAATCCAAATCTCAAATTTTGCTCTGGATTTTGAGATGCATACAACCATCTCATTACATCTACACCCATTTTTTCAGCTGCATCTTCAAACCAAATAGCATTTCCCCAACTTTTGTGCATATCTCTACCTGTTTCATCTTTTACTAAAGCATGACCAAGCAAAGTTTTAAATGGTGCTGATTGATCCATAATTGTAGACATTGCAAGAAGCGAATAAAACCAATTTCTAAATTGCCCAGGGAAGCATTCAGTTACAAAATCTGCGGGATACCATTCCTCCCAATACTTTTTATTTTTTCTATAATCTAACGTAGAAAAAGGAACAATACCAGCATCAAGCCAAGGATTACCTACATCTGGAATTCGAGTACCTATAAGACCAGTTTCTGGATGTTTTATTTTTACCTTATCAATCAAAGGACGATGTGGACTATTACCTTCAAATTCATCCCAACCTTCAACCGCAAGTTCTTTAAGTTCTTCCTTAGAACCAACTACAAAAAATGTGCCATCATCAAAGACCCAAATTGGCAATGCCAAACCCCAAAATCTTTTCTTCGATATCATCCAATCACCCATATTATTCAACCATTCGTGTTCTTTTTCATTACCCCATTCAGGAATCCATTCAATATCATCAACAACTTTATGAATTTTATCTCTCCAATCCATATTAATATACCATTCATCAACCGTTCTAAAGACTAATTCATCACCACTCCTCCAACAATGAGGATAAACATGAGGGTACTGCTCAACATAAAATAAAAGATCTTTATCTTTAATATTTTTAATAATTTTTTCTGTAGTCTCATGATCCGTAGCAACCATTCCATTTAGCCAATCAAATTGATCAAAATATTTAGACTCATCATCTAATGGAGCAATAGAAACAAGATTATGTTTTTTCCCAATTTTATTATCAATAGCACCACATCCAGTTGCTATATGAACAATCCCAGAGCCTTCACCAGAAACAACGATATCATTACCAATACTATCTTTTCCACCATCAATAACTCTATGACAGTCAATAGCATTGACTCCATTATTTTCTAATTCTTTATTAACAAAAGGGAAACCACCCGACATGTTTTGAGCAGGTAATTCATCAAATGGTCCTGAGTACTTCAAACCTACTAATTCAGATCCCTTAACAGTACCTTCAATAGTGTAACCACCTCTTTCCTTAAAAATCTGTTCAATAGTTTTAAGTTTGGGAATACCTTTAACCCATTGTTTCTTTTCTTTGAATTGCCTATCTAATCTTTGAAATTTAAAATTTTCTTCAGCAAAATAATACAATTCACCATCATTAGATCTTACTTTAATATATTTCAAATTAATATTAACTGCTGCAGCTATATTTGAAGTTAATGTCCAAGGAGTTGTTGTCCAAACTAACAAACTCTCATTCTTTCTATCAATTAATGGGAACTTAACAAAAACAGATGAATGAGCAACTAGTTTTCGTCCTTCAATAATTTCCATTTGTGAATATGAAGTACCAGACCTTCCAGACCAAGGGACAACATCAGAACCCTTGTAAATCTTTCCTTGTTCAAATAATTTTTTTAAAAATGACCATATTGAATAATTATTTTCATCAGACATAGTATAATAAGAATTGTCCCAATCCATCCAATAACCTAAACGTTTGGATTGCTCTGTCTGAATTTTAGAAAATTTTCTTACCCTATCTTTACAGAGATTAACAAACTTTTCAATCCCATGCTGTTCAACGTCTCTCTTTGATTTAAAACCTAATTCTTTTTCAACTTCAACCTCAACCCAAAGTCCTTGACAATCAAAACCATTTTGATATCTAAGCTCCTTACCTAACATACCGTTATACCTTTGATAAAGATCCTTTAAGGTTCTACCCCATGCGTGATGAACTCCCATAGGATTATTAGCGGTAATAGGCCCATCAATAAAAGACCATTTTTCATTACCTTTATTTTGTTTGCGTAATCTATTAAAAGTATCTTCTGAATTCCAGACATCTAATATCTCATGCTCAATATTTATAAAGTTTACTGAAGAATCTACTTTTTTAAATTTATTTTTTTTTGACATTATATTTTATGTTTGTTTTGCGGAAGCGTGTGCGAATCGAACACACCTCTCGGTTTTACCCAAGACAGCAGCTTTGAAGGCTGTGGCACCCACCAGGGATACATGCGCTTCCATATAAGATAACTACTTAAATCGCTAAATTAATTTAACATTATCAAGAGCATCAATTATAATATATTAATTACTACTAAAAACTTTAATTTTATCAATCAAGTCTTTACTTAAAATATTATGAAGTTTGATCCAAAGATCTTTATTTGTTTGTTCAAAATGCTTGAGCATTTGCTGGTCCCACATAATATACTTTATTTCATTTTTAGAAATAATGTCTGCACTTGCCGGTTCATTCGTTATAAGGCTCATTTCACCTACAAACTTCCCCCTACCTAAAGTGTTAATTACTTTATTTTCTTTTATAACTGAGGCTTCTCCAGATAAAATAAGCAATAGGTGCTCTTGTTTTTTCCCTTCAAAAACTATTTGCGAATTTTCAATAATCTTATAATCACCTAAATTCCAAAAATTAATAAACTCTTTAGTCGTAAAGTTTTTAAACATATTTATATATATATCTTTTATTTCATCTGGAATTTTTATTGGCGTTCTTTCATCTTTAATTCTATATATATGATAACAATTAATTATAGTAAAAATTGAGTTCCATACTACCACATCTATTCTATTTTCCATCCATTGATATATGCCAAGTAATGTCTGAGCAATAGCTAAAACGATTCTAAGCCAAAGTACATCTTTTATAGATATAGCAAGAAATGTAAAAATATAACCTAAATGTTGAATAAAATATGACATCTTAATTTTCTATAATAATTGGTTCATATCCAAGATGGATACGCAACCTTTTTTTTATTTTATTTGCCTCTTCTTTTGAATCAAAATAACCACATCTAACAGTATAAAGAACTTTCTTATTTTTAACTAACTCATTAATTCTACTTGAATAGCCTACAGATCTTAGATTATACATTGCTTTTTCAGCATTATCTCTATTACCATATGCTCCCACCTGTAATGAAAATTGTACTTTTTCATCTTTAACTTCTTCTTGATTATTTAGAGATTTAACAATAGGATCAACTTTATCTATAGCTGAAAGTTTTTTGTTAATTCTATCATCAATATTTACTTTAGGGAAAATGCTATTAAATGTTTGAGAATATGAAGATGCAGTATCCAAACTTCCTGCTATTATTAAACATTGCAAAAACATGTTTATTGCTGTTTCTAAATAATCTGATCTTCTATAATACATATGAATTTTTTTAAACCACTCAGCTGCCTGTATATATAAACCAGATGCATAATAATACTCTCCTATCCTCATAATAGCATCATCAGCATATTTATTATTTTTATGCAATTTATATATTTTCTTATATATTTCAATTGACTTAGGGCCATTTAATTCAAGAAGAGCTTGAAGAAATAAAACACCAGCATCATTCGGATAATCATATAATAATTTTGACATTTTTAATTCTGCTTCATTTAAATTTCCATTTATAACATTATCAATCAATCTATCTACATTCGGTGAAGCCTGAATAAAAAAACTGGTTGGAAAGGATATACATATTAAAAAGATACACAATTTCATAATTAATGCATTAATAATTACAAATTACCTAGCTCCTGAATCAATGAATCCATTTTATTTGAAAGATCATTTAAATTTTCTTTTTTTAATTTCAATTTAACATACATTGCTTTAACAAAAACTGAATTTGGTGATTTTTCTTTTGCTTTTTCTAAAATTTCAAATGCATTATGATCCTCTCCTTTATGATCATAAAAATCTGCCAAATGAGTTAAAGCATGAATATTCTCAGGATGATTTTTTATAATTTTTTTCAAAATCTTTTCTAATTCATCAAATCTATTCAATGCATACAACGCATCTTTAATACTATTAATAATTTTACCTGAATCTTTTGATGAATATTCAATATATTGAACCCAC
>CAYTPF010000069.1:0-6869 GCA_964439775.1 uncultured bacterium
TTTTGGACATTCTTTAGGTTCTAGAATTGGTAAAATAAAAGGTATTGAATATATGGACTTTATTATACCAGGATTAGTAATGATGGCAGTTATAAATCATGCATATCAAAATTCATCTTCAAGTATTATTCAAGCTAAATTTTTAAAATTTATTGATGATATTCTTATAACACCTCTATCAGGTTTTGAGCTTGCAATAGGCTATATAGTCGGAGGAGCTTTAAGGGGATTTATTAATGGAATAGTTGTGATTTTACTTGGCTGGGTTTTAACAGGCTTTACAATAGATAATTTTCTTGTAACATTTATACTTTTATTTACTGTATCATGGACATTTTCTGCATTTGGATGTGTAATTGGGATTGTTGCAAAATCATGGGATGAAATTGCAATATTTACAAATTTTGTTTTTATGCCTTTAACTTTTCTAGGTGGAGTATTCTATTCAATCAATGATCTTCCAGAAGTTTTTAGAATCATATCACTTTTCAATCCACTTTACTGGATGATTAATGGCTTAAGATATGCTACAGTTAGCGTATCTGATTCATCATATATTGCATCTATATATATATCTATTATGTGTGCATTAATTTTTACTTATATTGCATCTGAAATGTTTAAAAAGGGATATAGAATCAAAGAATAAAATTTTAATAGCAGAAGATAGTATAGATTTACTAATTTAAATTATATAAAAATGCGTAAGACTTATTCAAAATTATTTCACCTCAAAAATCAATTAATTCGTTTATTTGACAATGAATTAATTAAAGTTATAAGTATTCTTATTTTAATGTGGCTCGTTGGAGCTATTGGGATACTCATACTTGAATCAAAAAATCAACCAGATTTTAATAGTTTGAAAAATACTTTATGGTGGACAATAGTGACAATGACGACTGTAGGATATGGTGATATGTCTCCTCAAGGTGACTACAGTAGATTATTTGCAACATTTATAATGCTAACAGGTATAGGTATTAGTGGTTTATTTACTGCTTCTATATCTTCAATATTTGTAACAAAGAAAATAAGAGAAGGAAGAGGTTTGGAAAATATAAAAAGTATAAATCATATAGTTATTTGTGGTTATAACCCTAACTTAGAAATGATCTTAGATTTTATAATCAAATCATATAATAACGAATTCCCTATAGTTCTCATAAATGACTTATCAGAAGATGATATTAATAGTATTTTATCAAAATATAGTAAAATTGATATTAAATATGTAAAAGGAGATCACTCTAGAGAAAGTATTCTTGAGAAAGCTAATATAAAAAATGCTAAATCAGTTATGGTTTTAACTGATGATACAGATATAAATGGTGATCAAAAAACCATTTTATCAACACTCACAATTAAAAATATGAATACTGAATTACGAGTTATAGCCCAAGTCTCAAATAGAGAAAACATAACACATCTAAGAAGAGCAAATGTTGATGAAATAATTATTAATGATAAATTTGAAACATTTATGACAGCTAGTCATATTCTAGATCCAGGAGTTCCTCAAGCATTATATCAATTAATAGATGAAAATTCATTACATCGCTTCCAAAGCAAATCTATACCTGAAAATTTTATTGGTAAAACATTTGATGATCTATCTAAATATCTTAGAGATAAAAATGGGTGGATATGTATAGGCTTATTTTTAGAAGAAGAAAAAATGGGTATAAATGATTTCTTATCAGCAGATACATCATCTTTAGATGCTTTTATAGAAAGAAAATTAAAGGAAGCTGGTCATTCACTTAAAAATGAAAGTAAAGTATCTGTAATGATAAACCCAAAAGCAGATCATATAATCAATAAAGGTGAAAGAATTATAATTATTCCATAATGAAAGACCATAATCAAATAATCGAAACTCTAAAGGGTTATAAACTTCTTAAAAATTTATCTAATAAAGATTTAGATATTTTTTTACAAAAAATTGAAATCAAAGATCTACCAGTAAATCATACAATAATAGATGAAGATAGCTTTGGCACTTTTTTAATATTTTTAATTAATGGTCAAGTTAGTATTAGTAGAAAAATGACACTCAATCATTCTAAAGAAAATACTTCCTATCAAGAAAAAGAAATTCTAAAAACTGATTCTAGTAGTAAACCAATATTTGGAGAAATTGGTTTGTTTGGTAAAAGCCATAAAAGAACAGCAACTATTAAAACATTATCTAATTGCACTATAGCTGTGATAGATAAAGAAAATTTTTTTAAGCTTTGTGAAAATAATAATACACTTGGATATCAACTATTAAAAAATATTTCTATCATTTTGAGTGAGCGTATTATGGATACCAATAGCAATGTTATGAAACTTACAACAGCTTTATGCTTAATCTTAGATCAATAATCAAATATCTCAATATTATCACCATTATCTAAAGCATAGTATATCAACTCAGTAGTTTTATCAACAACAATATTACCTTTATAATCTATTGCTATCAATCCAAATTTATATTGTAATTTCTCAGCTTCTTTAATTATGTTATTTATAACATCTTTCAATTTTAAATTTTCTTCAATTTTAGATATAATCTTTGAAGCAACAGAAAAATTTATTATATGTTCACCTATACCTGTACAAGAGACACCTGCAAATTTATTAGCATAATTACCTGCTACACTAGAACAATCACTAACTCTACCTGCAATCTCACCTCCAATTCCACCTGTTGATGTTGCAGCTGCGATGTCACCATTATTATCTATAGCTACCGCACCAACAGTTCCAGTTTTGCCCATAATATTTCTTTTAAATTCGTCTTTCCTCTGATCTGTAATAACATCATATAATTTAAAACCTGATTCAATCGCAAAATTTGTAGCTTGTTCACCAGCTAAAATTGTATTTTTCTTATCTCTTAACAATGAAGCAACATAAATTGGATTTCTAATCTTTTCAATATTAATAACAGCACTAAATACATTAGAAATACTATCTATAATTGAAGCTGACATTCTTGCCTTACCATCTGATTGTAATTTTGAACCAGTTCCAGCATTAAATAATTGATTATCCTCCAATAACTTAACCGCAAAAATTGCTGCTTCTCGTGCATTAGTGTCTAGTAAAACTTCTTTTGATTGTTTTAAAATATTTTTAAGAGATTCTTGAATTTCAATCACTCTATTAAAATTGCCTTCTTGTCGACCTGCACCACCATGTATTATGATTTTTGGATTCATTGTATAAAAAAACGGGATAGAGGACTCTATCCCGTTTTATACATATTAAGTACTATATACTATAAACTATCAGCATTATCAGTTAAATAACTTGCAACGCCTTCTGGAGATTCTGCCATAGCATCTTTCCCATCTTTCCAACCAGCAGGGCATACTTCCCCATGTTTCTGATGATGAGATAATGCATCTACCATCCTTAACATCTCATCAATGTTTCTTCCTAATGGTAAATCATTAATTACAGCATGTCTAACAGTTCCATCTTCATCTATTAAAAATGAACCTCTCAATGCCACAGCACCACCAACACTAGATACACCTTCAAAATCTTCTGATTCTATATATGCACCAGTTGCCCCAACTAAAACATCATAATTTCGTGCAATAGACTTATCTAAATCTTGCAATAATGGATATTTTACATTTCCGATTCCACCTTTATTAACATCTGTATTTTTCCATGCTAAATGAGCCCATCTTGAATCAACTGAACATCCTAAAACTTGAACTCCTCTTGATTCAAATTCTGCCAACCTTTTATCAAAAGCTAATAATTCAGTTGGACAAACAAATGTAAAATCTAATGGATAGAAAAATAATACTACTTTTTTACCCTTATAATCTGACAAACTTACTTCTTGGATACTATTATCAGGCATTACCGCCATTGTTTTAAAATCTGGTGCTTTTTTTGTAACTAACATATTATTCTCCTTAGATAAAAATTTATAAATCTTATAATATAATTTAGATGGTTATTATTTCTGTTTGCAACAATTACAAACAATATAATTGTTAAAAACAAACTTTTACATTTATTAAATAAAAGATTTATAATAAAGTATGTAATTTTATTGAAAATTTTTAATTAAGTCTTATATGAATAAATATATCTATCTAATATTATTAAGTCTTTTTAATTCTATATTTGCTGAATTACTAAAACCTCAAGATAATAGCAACCTAAACTATACTCATATTTTATTTGAATGGGATCAAATATCTGGAGCAGATTCGTATCAATTGCAATTAAGTTTAAATGATGATTTTTCTAATATCATTTTGGATTTGATAGATTCATCTCTAATCCATATCGAAACCGATGTTATTGATTGGTCAAGTTCTTATTTCTGGAGGATTAGACCATTAAAAAATGGTGAAGTGTTTGATGAATGGGTAGATCATTTTTCATTCAATACTAACTCTCAAATTTCTAATGCATCTTCTCTAATGCATAATGAAAATCAATATTCAGATGGTATAACCATATTTGGTGCGTTCTTCAATTACTTTAGCGCTGCAATTGACAAAGATGGTAATGAAATATGGAATACTGGAGATAATGATATTGTTTATTACAATACAGATTATTATGGGAATCTTTTCGGATGTGAGCTACGCCCAGAACTAGAGCATAACATTCCAGGATTAGAATTTAATTTAGATAATGATATTATATGGGAAGAGCCAAATAATGAATATATGCATCATGATATTATTAGACTTCCTAATGGTAATTATCTTGGAATAACTGAAACAATTGAAATGGGACATGTTCCCATAGGACCTTGGACTACAATATGTTCATTTACTTATGGTTCTTTATGCTATGATCAAAATGCTGATTTTTTTGCTTGGCATGGAGATAAAATCATAGAATGGGATGATGAGACTAAAGAGGTTGTTTGGGAATGGAACACTTTTGATTATTTTAGTATGGATGATTATGATGATATTGGTGGAAGTTGGCAAGAAGCAATGGGACAACTTAGATATGATTGGACTCATACTAATGCACTTTGGTTTTCAGAAAATGAAAGTGCTATATATATATCTGTTAGACACCTATCAAGAATTGTAAAAATTGATTATCCATCAGGAGATATTATATGGTCAATGGGACTTGATATGCCATCAGGGGATATTGATTTTGGCGAAGATATTTTATTTAGCTGGCAACATAGTCTTCAAATACTAGATAATGGAAATCTATTAACTCTAGATAATGGAAACTTAAGTCAACAATTACTCAATACTGATTATCCTACTACAAGGGCATTAGAAATATCAATAAATGAAAATAATGGAGAATTTACTAGTGAGGTTGTATGGGAATACAATCTACCAGATTATCTTTTTGGATTTGCATCTGGCAATGCTCAAAAGTTAGATAATGATAACTATTTAATTACTACAGTTGGAAATGGTGGTACTTCTATTGAAGTAAATCAATCTGGTGATATAATATGGGAGGCTAATTTTGGTTTATCATTACCAAATGGTGCTGTCTACAGATCTAATAGGGTTTCAGGTCTATACCCAATAGCTTTTAGTATTATAGGTCCTGATTTTTCAATTATTAACTCCGAAAAAATAATTGAGTTAACTGAAGGTGAAAATATTTTAGAATTTATAATATATAATGATGGAAGTAGTGCAGAAACCTTCTCGTATTCCTTCTCAGATACAGAATCCTATTTTGATTCAATAAATTCTGAATTTACTCTTTCGCCAAATACTAATATAATTTTACAATTTTCTGGTGAAGTTTTATCATCAACTCCTACAATTATTGATTTTATTGTAACTCCCAATCATAGGTCTGATTTAGAAAAAAATATCACTCTACATACAATGATAGAACCACTTTCTAACAATGATTTGAATATTATAAATGAATTTTCAATTTCTAGACCATATCCAAATCCATTTAATCCTTCTACTAATTTTGATGTAAAAGTAAATAAATCATCTCATATAGAAATAAGCTTATATGATATAATTGGTCAAAAAATTGAAGAAATTTTTATTGGAATATTACATCCTGGGACACATAATTTTAGTATTAACAATGATAATCTGTCAACTGGTGAATACTTTATTAAATTAAAAACAAATAATAAATTATTAAAACAAAAAGTGATTTTAATAAAATAAGGAGTTAAAATGATTTTAAAAAAACTGATATCAATTATAATTACAATCAATTTTATACTAACTCAATATACAGTTGAGGCAGGAATGTTTTTTTATGATCCTCCTAATTTAGAAATTGAAGTTGGTTCAACAGTTCAATGGGTAAATATTAGTGGCGTACATGATGTTGATGGTATAACAAATACAATTACTGGAGAACCTTTTAATAATCCTGAAGAATTCTATTTACCTGTCAATAATGGTGGTGATATGGGTTCAGTTACATTTGATATCCCAGGTGAATATAATTATGATTGCTCAGTTGGAAGTCATGCTCAACTTGGTATGGTTGGATCAATCACTGTTATTGAAACTAATCCATGTGAACCTGGATATTCATCTTATGAAAATTTACCAGAGAATGTGACAGTTCTAGATGGATCAACTTGCTTTTATGATGCGGACTTGGAAGTACTAAATGATCTAATTGAGGCTAATAATTTAGGGTTCTCTTCTCCATTTGAAATAGGTAAACAAACTTGGACAGAAAATAGATTAAGAATTTTTATTGTTGGAAATTATTTCAATGGCGGTTTTATTACTCTACAAACACTACCAGAAAACTTTGGTGACTTAACAGATTTAGCGATGCTGTATTTGAATTGGAACAATTTAACAACTTTGCCAGATAGTATGGGTCAATTAACCAACCTAATTTACCTCGTTCTATCTAATAACTATCTA
>CAYTPF010000070.1:0-6860 GCA_964439775.1 uncultured bacterium
TTTTCTTCTACCTGTAGCCTGAAAATTATTTTTTTTTGACATATTTATAACTCTAATTCTTTAGGTTGTTGAGCTTGATGATTATGATCAGGCCCAGAAAAAACTTTTAAATTTTTTAATATTTTCCTACCAAGCTTATTATGAGGCAACATTCCCTTAACAGCATTAGTTATAATAAACTCAGGAGATTCTTTCCTCATCTTAGAAACCGATACCTGACGATGATGACCAGGATAACCAGTGTGAAAAAAATATGTTTTATCTTTTTCTTTATTACCTGAAAGCTTAATTTTTGCAGCATTAATGACTACAATAAAATCACCCATATCCATATGCGGTGTAAAGTCAGGCTTATTTTTACCTCTTAATACTTGCGCTATCCGACTGGCTAATCTGCCTAAGGTCTTACCTTCTGCATCAACAATAAACCAATCTTTTTTTATATCATTATGTGTAATTGAATATGTTTGCATAATTATTAGTTATTTTAAAATTAAATATCCGCCTCTACTAAAGCCTATAAATCTACTAGTATTGATATTGATATGTCAACATATAATAACATTTTTATTTAAAAAAATATCCTTTTGAAATAACTGAGTCGACAAAAGTAGAAAATTTAGTACCAATAAATGGAGTATTATCTGATTTGGAATAAATATCTTTATTAGAAAGTGTCCATTCTTTTTCTATATCTATAATACAAATATCTGCCATTTTATCAACTACTATTCCATGCTTCTTAATCCCTACAATTTTACTAGGGTTTAAAGTAAACCATCTTATAAGATCTTCAATTGAAGATCCATTTTTAACCAAAGCCTCGTAGGATAGAGAAAAAGCAGTTTCTAAACCTATTGTACCACAGCAGGCTTGCTCAAAATCACATTCTTTATCCTCAATAGCATGAGGTGCATGGTCTGTAGCAATACAATCAATAACTCCTGACTGAAGACCTTTAACAAGTGCTAATCGATCATTTTCAGTTCTAATTGGAGGAGCAACCTTTGCATTAGAATTATAATTTAATAAAATTTCTTCATTTGCAAATAAATGATGAGGAGTAACTTCTGCAGTGACATTAACCCCACGATCTTTAAATTCTTTTATAATATCAACACTTTTAGCTGAACTTACATGAGGGATATGAATCTTTCCCCCAACATATTCAGCAATTGATAAATCTCTGTATATCATAGTAGATTCAGAAATATCAGGATTACCATCTAATCCTAATATTGTTGATATATAACCTTCATTAATCATCCCATTAGCCCTTAAACAAACATCTTCAGCATGATTTATGACAGGAATATCAAACATTTTGCTATATTCAAGAGCAAATCTTAAAACATTACCATTTACTACTGGTAGTCCATCATCTGAAATTGCAACTGCACCATTTTTAACCATACCTCCAATTTCTGATATTTCTTTACCTAATTGACTTCTAGTAATAGCACCAATTGGATGAATATTTATTGGTAAGGCTGCTGCTTTATCTAAAACAAATCTAATTGCCTCAGGGCTATCAATAGGAGGAGATGTATTCGGCATAATACATACATCAGTAAAGCCACCCGCCATTGCTGACATACTTCCAGTTTTAATAGTTTCTTTATTTTCTTGCCCAGGCTCCCGAAAATGAGCATGAATATCAACAAAACCAGTTGTAATAATTTTATTATTACAATCTATAATTAATCCATCATTTGATTTTATGTTTTCTTCAATTTTTTTGATTAAACCATTTTTAATATAAATATCACTTTTATATTTTTTATTTTCAAATGGATCATATATAATGCCATTTTGCAAAATCACATTCTCATCAATTTTATATAATTTTTTCATCATCCATCCTTGTTCCTAGAACCAAGCAATAGATAAAGGATACTCATCCTTACAGCAACGCCATTTAATACCTGATCTAATATAATTGCTTGATCACTATCAGCTATAGAACTATCAATTTCAACACCTCTATTCATAGGACCAGGATGCATAAAAACAATCTCTTTTTTATGTTTTTCCATTCTTTCGCTTGTTATACCAAATGTATCACGATACTCTCTAACTGAGGGTATTAAACCAACGCCCATTCTCTCTCTTTGTATTCTTAATATATTCAATGCATCAGCCCATTCAATTACTTCATCTATATTATAATTAATATTAACACCTAATCTTTCAATGTGCCTTGGAATTAAATGCGGCGGACCACATAGAGTTACTTTAGCCCCCATTTTAATCAATCCAAAAATATTAGATAAAGCTACCCTACTATGCAAAATATCTCCAACAATTGCTATTTTTAAATCTTTTAACTTACCAAATTTTTCGTATAAGCTCATCATATCTAACATTGCTTGTGTTGGATGACCATGCTTTCCATCACCAGCATTAATAACCACGGCATCAACAAAATTAGTTAACTGTAATGGTGCACCAGGGACAGGATGCCTCATTACAATTGCATCCATTTTCATAACATGAATATTCTGAATTGTATCTTTTAAGCTTTCACCTTTTTTTAAACTTGAAGAACTTGCAGCAAAATTTGTTATATCAGCTGACAATCTTTTTTCTGCCAATTCAAAAGACAACTTTGTTCTAGTTGAATTTTCAAAAAATAAATTAACTATATTTATTCCTGATAATGAAGGAACTTTTTTAATAGGCCTATCAAGAACTTCGCGGAACATAAATCCCGTATCAATAATTTTTTGAATATCTTCTTTGGTAGAATTTTCTAAACCAATAAAATGTTTTTGACTTAAACTACTCACTTTTTTCATCCTCGTACTCTACAAGTAAAATTGCATCTTCATTATCTACTTGTTTCACATGTACATATATATATTCTGACTTTGACGTTGGAAAATTTTTACCTACGAAATCTGGTCTTATCGGTAATTCTCTATGTCCTCTATCAGACAAAACACACAAAGAAATTGATTTTGGTCTACCAAAAGAAAAAATTTCATCCATCGCGGCCCTAATTGTTCTACCTGTATATAATACATCATCAATTAAAATTATTTTTTTATTTTCTATTGGAAACATTATATCTGAACTTTGAACTTGAGGAGAGCCTAGATTTGTTCTGAAATCATCCCTGTAGAATGTCACATCTAAAATTCCCATTGGAATTTCTTTTTTTGCAATTTCTAATATAAAATTATTGATTTTTCTTGCTAAAAATTCGCCTCTAGTACGAATTCCAATAATTACAACATTATCTAAGTCACTATGATTTTCAATGATTTCATGAGCCAATCTTTTTAAAGTTCTATTAAACTCATCATCATTCATTAAAACAGATTTGATTTTTTTCATATTACAATAGTTTTATACTGTTAAATGGATAGATTAAAGGTATTAAATGATGCCTTTTCTATCTCACGTATAGAATTAAAAGCCTGCGACAATCCAAATATAATAATTTTATTTTATCAATAAATACTATTTATTTTCATAGTATATATAATATTTATATTTTAGATATGAAAAAATTAGATAAATATATCATTGGACAATTCTTATCAAATTTTTTATTATCTATAATTTCATTTTTAATTGTTTTTCTATTGGTTGACCTAATTGATAGATTGGATAAATTTATTGATACAGAAATGCCAAACAATGACATCTTTCAATACTATATACTTACTATTCCATGGTTCATTAGCATTGCAATGCCAATGGCACTTTTACTATCAACCGTATTTACCATAGGACTATTACAAAAAAGAAATGAAATAACAGCAATAAAGGCATCTGGCATTAGTATCAAGAGAATTGGATCTTCATTACTTTTGATTGGTGCTCTTTTTAGCATTTTATTATTTTATTTTGATAATAATATTGTAACTCAAGCAATGCATTCTAGATCTGAATTAGAAATTAAATACTTTAAAAAAAATAAAAGTTCACAAACTAGAAAACAAAATATTCACAGACAAATTAATGATAAAAACGTACTTATCATTAATAAATATAATTTCAAAAAAAAATCTGCTAAAAACATTTCTATACTATCATTTAATAATAATGAAATTTCATCTAGAATAGATGCGGACATTATGGTTTGGGATGAAAAATTAAATATGTGGAATATTCCCCACCATACAAAACGACTTTTCAAAAACGATACGATGAACTATAAATCAATCAAAAAAGATACTGTGCTAAATTTAAATTTTTCACCTTTAGATTTGACAAAAGAATCAGTAAAACCTGAAGAAATGAATTATTTTGAATTGAATGAGTTTGTAAAAAAATTAAAATCTAATGGATTAAAAGAACCAAAATGGGAAGTCAATCTACATTTCAAATCTGCCTTTGCCTGCAGTAGCTTTTTAATGATTTTATTTGGTTTATCTCTTTCAATTACCAAACCACGTTCTAATATAGGAATTGGTATTGGTCTTAGTATTTTTACAATATTCCTTTATTATGCAGCATTAAAATTTGGTCAAGCATTAGGATATAAGGGAATTTTAAATCCTTTTATTTCTGTATGGAATGCAAATCTTATTTTTTTGATAATTGGTACTTATTTATATTCTAAATCGAGAACCTAGCTATCTAAAATGATTTGAATAATCATAATTATATCAAAAATATTAACATCATCATTATTATCTATATCAGCTTTACAGAAAATCTCAGTCAAAATTGGTTCATTAAACAAAATTGAATCAATAATTAAATTCAAATCAAAAATATCTATATTTTGATCATTATTAATATCCCCATTATTACACAAACTTAATTGAGCATGAAAGATACCTCCAGTACTCAATCCAAATATTGCATCTAGTGTATCTATACTAAATAGATTACAAACAACTGGAGCAATGTTTTGACCATCAACAAATTTATATGTACTATCTACTATAAAAATAGCAGAATCTCCAGAACCAATGTTTCTGAAAAAATTAACACCCATTGATTCAGAACCAACTAAAAGATCATAATCATTATCATTATCTATATCAACAAAATCAGGCTTTGAATTTCGAACTACTTCAATTTGACTATATTGATGAGTTATAAAACTAAACTCATAATTTGTTCTATTACCAATATTTTCATAATAACTAATATTACCCGATACTGTACCTATAAATAAATCAAAATCACCATCATTGTCTATATCTATAAATCTAGGCGATGATCTACCTGACAAGTCAATAATTTCTATATTATTATTTTCATCAATAGCTTCAAGTTCACCAACATAATCAAAATTAAAATTTTCAGGTGTTCCATTATTTTTAAAAAATTTTATTTTACCATTCCATTCACCAACAAATATATCATTGTCATTATCATTATCAATATCAATTAGTACTGGGGATAAATTAGTTCCTATATTTGTTCCTAAGAAATATGGGTCTACTAATTCGAATATAGGATTATTTATATTGCCTATATTTTTAAAATACTTTATTCTACCTCGAAATGGGAAAGTTGAATAATCAATTTCAGTGCCAATAAAAAAATCTAAATCACCATCATTGTCTATATCAGAAAATGTTGGAGAACTATCCGTATAAAAATCAAGAGTTGATAAATAATCTGAGGTTATGAATTCATATATGGGATTAGATAGTGATCCATTATTTTTATAATGATAAAAATTATTAACATATTGTGTGCCATATGCTCCAAATAATACAGTAACAAACAGATCATTATCATTATCATTATCTAAATCAGCAAAAGTAGGCATATTTTGCCCTGCAGTATCTATAGGGTTTTCATCGGGATATTCAGTTATAATATTTTCAATATCCATTATAGGCTGATAAGCATCACCAATATTCCATATTATATATAGACTCTGCTGAAAATAATCACCCCAACTTAAATCCAAATCACTATCACCATCTAAATCAATAAAGGTTATTGCACTAGCACCATGTCGTTGATTCAGACCTCCAATAATTGTGATCTCCTCCCAAAAATTTGTTATATAGCTAAATATAGGGATAGAATTCTGGTGACCAATATTTTCATAATATGTAAGACTCCCATTCGATGAATTACCACTAAAAAAATCTAAATCACCATCATTATCTATATCAGTAAATGTTGGAGTTGAAACTAATTCACTAAATACTATTTCATTATTATTAGTTGATAAGCTACTTGATCCCAGAATAAAATTCATTTCATCATTGATGTAATATGCTATAGCTGTATACGAACCAATTTGAATATTCATATTTTGTGTTGCTAAATCATAATCTCCATCATTATCAAAATCATTAAAAATAAACCAATTGCCAATCTGAAGATTTTTAAAATTAGTTGATTTAAGTATAAAATCTGGTTGATCTGGGGTACCGATATTATCATAATATCTTAAATGATTCCCTTCATCTTTAAGGAACAAATCAGTATCACCATCAAAATCCCAGTCTATCCATTGTATTTTAGGTTGATTGAATCCTCCTAAAAATGGGTATTTTACTAACTCATCATTTATACTAATTTCAATTAAATTATTTTCTAATATAAATTCATCAGAAAATAAAAAAGATAAAAATACAATTTTTAAAACTATTATAATTTTTTTCATAAAAAATATCAAACCATTTAATCTATTATGTTAGAGTTATTATTTATAATTAACAACTATTTATTTTTAACTTATATATATGAATTTCAAATTATTATTACTCTTACAATTGTTCAGCCTATTATTAGCTAACTCCAAATTATCTTATCATACCATTGCAGATAGCTTACCAAACAATATGCCCATAGTTAAAACTTTTTTATGGGGTAAAGATGGTGCCCTTAGAAATACTATCTTTGATCCAAATAGTAGAATTAAAGAGCTTGAA
>CAYTPF010000071.1:0-6837 GCA_964439775.1 uncultured bacterium
ATTAGTTCTGCTTTCTAGGCAAGGGTTGCCTGTATTGGATAGAAGTCTATATGCTTCTGAAGAAGGACTTAGAAAAGGTGGATATATTATTTCTAATGTTGAAAATCCAGATGTTGTTATTTTTTCAAGTGGTTCTGAAGTTTCTTTAGCTCTAGAGGCAAAAGATTTATTAAAAGAATACTCTGTTAGAATAGTTAATTTGTCTTGTTGGGAGTTGTTTGAAGAGCAAACTCAATCTTATAAAGATAGCGTACTTAATAGTGGTAAGGCTTTATTGGTTTCAGTTGAAGCTGGAATCACAGATGGATGGCAAAAATTTACAGGAAGGTTTGGTTTAAATATTGGGATAAATAGATATGGTGCCTCAGCTCCAGGATCTAAAGTTGCTGAATATTTAGAGCTTACTCCCAAACACGTAGCAGAAAAAATAAAGTCAAAACTTCTATCAAATAAAGATATTTAATATAGTTAATTAATAAAATCCTTTAACTCAATTAATTTTTTGTATTAAATTATTACTCAATAAATCTTCGAAATATTGTTCAAATTATCATAAATAATAATATAAATATTAATCTAGGAGACTTCCCATATGGCAAAGTGGAATAAAGATACTTTCCTAACTAATCTTAAAAAATCATGTATGCCTCATATAACTAATATTGTTATGGATTTAGTTACTTATACTGATGATGAGGCAGATTCTATATCATGGGGTAGAGGTGAAGGCTATGGAACCATGACTTTTAAGTGTAAATCTGATGATTTTGGAATTGTGTCATTGTTCCATGTAACCACCGCAGGTCAAATAAAGTTTCTTCTTAATAATATGCGTAATAAAATCAGGAAAAAAGAGATATTAAGAGATTTTCAATTAAAATTAGAATCTAATTTTATGATGGACTTTAATGAGGATGAATATGATTCTGATATTTATTATGATGTGGATTCTTTATTTAATACTAAATCGGATATTGACAAATTTAAAAGTACAATAAACGGTATTGCAGCGAGATTGAAACAATAGTATCTATCGTATCTCTTTGTAACAATCTTTGTAAAATTATAATATATATATAAGTTATAGATAGATTTAATTAAATATTATCAGACTAAAAAGCTCGAAATATATGATTATAAAAAACTATATATATAAACTAATTATAATAAGTTTTCTATCTTTTGCATACTCTATTGATGTAGGTGATATTATCATTACTGAGTATTTTTGTAGAAGTAATGAAGAAATACCTGATTATATAGAAATTTATAACACTTCTTCAAATGAAATCATTTTATCTAATATTGAAGTACAATTTGGTGATACTGAGCCATGGGAGCTGCCTTATTATACATTAGAATCTAATGATTATGTTTTATTAATATCAGCTGAAGGTTTATTTAGAGATATTGATGGAAATGTTTATCTTCCTGAAGATGACCCTAGAAGGAATCCCGATAATGAGATGTATGATGATGGATATGAAATTGCTCCTATTTTACCAAATTCAATATTAATAGGTGATGATGATGAAAATTTATTTTTTGTTCAATCATCAGTAAATAACATTAAAATACTTGCGGAGGTGTCTGGTAATAGTATCCTTGTAGACTATATAAGATGGAGCAACTCTGATTGTGAGGATTTGGAAACTGAAATTGAATGTGAATCTGAAGAGTATTCTGACCAATGTGAATGGCTCAACTTTAATAATGATGTAAATTCAAGATGTAGATCAAGTTTTTTAGATTATGGTAATATTTGTGAAAATTCAGAGTATGATAATAGAAATGATTGTGAAGATGCAGGCTTCGAATGGTCAGCATTCAATAAAGGCTATGCAAATGAATTAATAATTGATCCTTCATTGATAAATTCTTCTACATATAATGATAATGGTGATAATTGGTCAAGATCAAGTCAATCTCCTTATTATATGTATAATGAAGATTCAGATGAAGCTATGCAAGAGTATGGCTCACCTGGTTTTTCTAATCATACACCAATAGATTTAGATTATAAGATTGAGCTTAGTGGCGTTTCTGTAGTAGGTGTAGAATGGTTTAATGCGCATAATGATAATCAGATATTAGAATACAATATTTATATAGATAATGAATATATAGAGTCTATTTCTATAGATGATGAAAGTATTTATCAGTATGAGGTTATACCAGGTGTCAATTATAATTTTCAAGTATCATCGGTATTCCCAACAGGAGAAGAGTCTAGCCTTTCAGATTCATTTTTACTTTATATTCCAGATGCAAATGCAGGAGAAGATGATTTTAGATCATATTATATAAATTCTGAAGATGATTCAATAAAAATTGATTTAGGATCTTTTTATGGATGTTCTGATGATGAAGAAATAGAATGTATATGTCAAGATGAAGTTCAAATTCCTGATCAATTAGGTTGTATTTCAGACCAATGTAATGATTTATGCAGGTCATACAATTCTATTGAAAATATTATAAATACTACTGAATTTGATATTTTTGAAAATTATTCATTTAATTGGAAAGTATATCAAGATAGGTATAGTAGTGATATTGATGATTGGAATGATATTGATGAAAATGATCAGAATATAACGTTTCCTGAATATTTTAATAAAGGAGTCTATAGGCTTGAGCTTGAAATTATTGATGGTATGAGTGGTGGAATCTCATTAGATTCAATCGAGATATCTGTTAATCATCTTGAAGCTGTTATAAAGACCCCAATTTATTTATCATATAATTCAGCATCTTGTTATGGTGATGTAAATGATGATGGTGAGGTTGACATTATTGATTACAATTTAAACAATTTTGAAGTTTATAACTCTGGCTGCTATTCTAATTGTGATAATTATAATAGTTTTAATGAGCAGCAATGTGATAGTAGTGGAGGTACATGGTTAGAAAGTGTTCCATATTGTAATCAATTAGACTGTGTGGCTGATAATCATATTTGGTCTTTGGATCATGATGGAGTATTGGGTGGAAATGGACTTATAAATTTAGATGGAAGATTTAGTACTTCTGAATATATTTCATCGATATTCTTTTATAAATGGTCGGAATTTAACGATGTTAATAATAATGGAGTATGGGATAAAGAAGATATTGATATATACGGTGACTGTATAGAGTGCGGAGAAACTTTGAATTCAGGAGTAGATAGTGACAACTTAGACCTTCCCTTCGAAGAGGGTACTCATAATATTGAGTTAGAAGTAATAGATCAGGAGAATCGTATTCACAATGTTACAACAGAATTTGAAATTATTGAATTTAATCTTCCTCCTGTTCCAATTATATATGATGAAAATAATTCTTTAATCATTAGTGATGAATTAGAAATCCAAATTCCTCATGATGGTAGGCCTGGAGTAGATAATCCTATTCATTCAGAAGAATGTAATGCTTTTACATCTGAAATCGAATGTGAAGATATTATTGAATGTGAGTGGATAAGTGATTATGATTTATGTCAAACTGATCGATATTATTATTTACCATATATTTACTTAGATGCACTAGGTGAAAAAATTGTTGGTATGGATACACTTAATTTATCATATGATCCTAATGGTCAAGATCAGTTGAGTTTTATGTGGTATTTAGAAGGAGATTCATCAAGCTTTGACACTTTGAAAACTTTTTTACCAGATGTTGGAATATATAATTTAAATTTAAAAGTTAGTGATAGTTATAATTATCACACTATTTCACAAGATAGTGTGATTGAAAATTATTTTTCTGAAAAAAATATAAATATTATAGTAACAAAAGAATCTAATTCTGTGCCTGTGCCTGGATTTAATACAGAAAGTAATACAAATTATGAAAATATCATTATACAAAATGATATAATGTCAATACCAGGAGGTGCACAAAATATTAATTTATCTTTATTTGATGCAGCAGAAGATCCTGATGGAGATAGCTTTATTGTTAAATGGTATGAAGATATTAATAAAAATTTAGTTTTAGATTATGGAGAGCCATTTATTGATATGAACTGTAATGGCATTTATGATGAAGGCGAGGAATATACTGATTTAAATAATAATGGTTTATTTGATATCTTTGAAGATGAGACGTTTATTTATCAGAATTTTACATCTATCGAACCATTCATTGATTGTAACGATGATCAAACAATTTGCAAAAATGACAAAAATTGGATTGAAAGTATGGGAAATTCGGAATATGATATTGGAGAACCGTTTTTTGACATTAATAACAACAATCTAAGAGATGATGGCCAATATCAGTTTAATATGAGAGCTATAGACTCATATTGTACAGATTATTCTGATGTTGAAGATTCATCTACAATAGATATTTTGGTATTTAATGTTTATGAAAATAATGATTCACCTCAAATTTATTATCCATTAGAAGATATTACAATGTATGAGAATGAATCGTTATTTTTATCATCTACAATTATAGACTCCAACAATACTTTTGTTTTTGGTGATGGAATTTGGAATAATGATGAAATTTACATAGATGAAAACAATAATGGTAACTATGATCTTAATGAAATATTTTATGATGAGCAATTAAATAATCTTTCATATTTATGGTATGCGATAAAAGATGGAGAGTTGTATGATACTTTGAATTTTGTCATAAATAAAACTGAAGAATATTTTGATTATGGTTTAGATGGATGTACTGATGATTTAGAGGATGGAAATGGTGGCTGTGCTGGAGGTGGAAATGGTACAGATCCTAATGGAGATAATTATAATGGAACAGAGGGTGAAGAAGGAAATGGTTTCTTTGATTATGGTGAACTATTTTTAGATACTAATGAAAATGGTAGATATGATAATGGGCAAACAACGCATTTAATTTTACCTACTACAGTAACAAATGATCCAATCAATTTTGATTTAATTGTTAAGGCTTATGACCCTTTTTATGAATTTATATCAGATACTATAACTATAACAGTGTTGAACTCAAATACGCCTCCTGTGGTTGCAAATGAAATTAATAATATAATATATGAAGAAGATAGTGACAGCATAATAGTTGAAATTTTAGGTGATAATCAATTATTTTCAGATGAAGATAATGACAATTTATCATTTGATATTATAAGTGATAGTGAATTGTTTAATGCTACAATTCAGGAAGATTCTTTAATATACATAGATTTATATGAAAACGCTTTTGGTTCATCTGATTTAATTATTATGGCTGATGATGGCTTATCTAGTTCATTAGATACTATTTTAATTACGGTTTCTGCTATTAATGATTCATTAGAATTCATTTCTTTACCAATAGTTAATGCAGTTGAAGATGAAATTTATCAATATAATTTGCAATGGACTGATGTTGATGATACCGATTTTAATATTGTTTTATATGATGCACCTAGTGGTATGACAGTTTCAGAATATACTCAGATAGTTGATGAGATAACATATTTTGAATCAGTAATAACTTGGACTCCATTAGAAGGAATCTTAATCGCAGAAGAAATTCAAGTTGTTGTTCAAGATAGTGGAGGTGAAACAATTGATTCTAGTATAATTGAAGTCTATCAAGAATTTACCATTAATATAACTCCAGTTAATGATCCTCCTCAAATATTAGAAATTCCTACGGATAGTTTGATTATTAGTGAAGATGAGGAAATTAATATACAAATAGAAGTTAATGATCCTGATGATGATTCATTTATATATAAGCTAGTTCAATTAGATTCTTTAGCAATGGGTGAAATATTTATAGATTGTGATAATATTGAAAATATTTGTGAAAATGATGATAGTTGGAATGATATGATGGGAAATGGTGAGTGGGATTTTAATGATGTTAATGGTAATAATATTTGCGATTTAGATCAAGATGGTAATTATACTGAATGTGAATGGTTTGAAGATGTTAATGGTGATGGACGTTTAAATGAAAGTTTGAAATTGAATAATAATGGATTAATAACTTGGACACCTGGTAATGGAATTGAGTCATCAGGTACAATTGTTGTATCTGTTAATGATGGTGAAGAGTATATTGATTCAAATGATAATGGTTTATATGATGATGGAGAAGAATTTCATGATGAAAATTTTGATGGAATTTTTGATCCAGGTGCAACTGATTTTTTGACATTTTCTATATTGGTAAATGGGATTAATGATGTTCCTATACTATTAGATGCACCAGAAAATTTAATTATTAATGAAGATCAAGTATTGTCAGTTGAGTTAGATGAATTTTCAATTTTTGATCCAGATAATATTACATCTGAAATAGAAATAATTATATATGATGGAGAAAACTATTCAATAGATTTAGAATCTTCTAACAATGTTATCCCTGAGTTAAATTTTAGTGGTTTAGTTGATGTTAATTTTGCTTTGTCTGATGGGATTGATACGTCATCCCAAGAAGTATTTGTTATGGAAGTTTTATCTAGTAATGATCCTCCTGTGTTTATGTTAAATATGGAGGATATTACAGTCTTTGAAGATTTTGAAGAATCTCCTGAGATTTCAATCATTCCTCAAAATCAACCTGATAATGAATTAAATCAAAGTATAGCATATTCTGTTTTATCAGATTCTATAGATTTTATCGATATCAATTTAGATAATAATGTTATAACTTTTTCAAAAATTCCTAATGAACATGGTAATGCTATAGTCTCTGTTTTGGCTCAAGATGATGGTGGTGTTGAAAATGATGGGATTGATACCTTCATCGTTAATTTTAATGTAGAAGTATTAAGTGTAAATGATTTACCTGTATATAATTTATCATCTGAATATTTTGAATTTGGAGATAATTATATAGAAACTCATGAAGATTTTAGTAATG
>CAYTPF010000072.1:0-6680 GCA_964439775.1 uncultured bacterium
TATAATTTAAATAATAAAGTTTATAAAAATAATATTTGAAATTTTAAAATAATATGACAAATTCTTATCAATCATTAAAAAATTTATTATCTTATGCTATTCCATGGAGAATTAAGCTATGCATAGCAACATTTTATTCTATCGTTAATAAATTATTTGATCTCGCCCCAGAAATTTTAATAGGAATTGCAGTTGATTTAGTGGTTAAGAAACAAGACAGTTTTGTAGCAAGTATTGGATTTGAATCAACTCAATCGCAAATTATATTTTTAGCAATTGCAACTTTTTTTATATGGGGTTTTGAATCTTTATTTCAGTATTTGTATATGATATCTTGGAGAGGGATATCTCAAGATATTGAGCATAGTATTAGAATGGATGCTTACAGGCATGTTCAAAACCTAGATATGAGTTGGTATGAAAATCAACATTTGGGAAATATTACAGCTATATTAAATGATGATGTTAATCAGTTGGAAAGATTCTTAGATTCTGGTGCTAATGATATAATACAAATAATTGTTTCTTCTTTGGCTGTTGGAGCTATATTTTTTTATATATCTCCTATAATAGGGTGTGTTTCATTACTTCCTGTTCCAATGATTCTATTTATAGCTTTTATGTTTCAAAAATCTTTATCTCCAAAATATAGGGATGTTAGAAATTATGCTGGGAGGTTGAGCTCAACTATTTTCAATAATTTATTAGGTATACAAACAATTAAAAGCTTTAATCAGGAAGAAACTGAAAATAAAAGAATTGAAAAAATTAGTAAATCATATCAAAATAAGAATAAAATAGCAATTAAAGTTAGTTCTGCATTTGTTCCTATAGTTCGTATGGGAGTCTTATCAGGATTTCTAGGGACAATGATTATTGGTAGCTTTAAGGCTTTAAATGGTGAGATCGCTGTTGGTTCATTTAGTGTTTTAGTTTTTTTGACTCAGAGATTTTTATGGCCATTTACAAGGTTAGGTGAAATGGTTGATCAATTTGAGAGGGCTATGGCATCTACATATAGAATACTATCATTATTAAAAACACCATCTAAAATTATAGAAAAACAAGATTCAAAAATTTTACAAAATTATAATTTGCCAATTTCTTTCAATCAAGTTGATTTTAAATATGAAAAAAGTGATTATATTTTAAAAGAGTTAAATTTAAATATCAAACCGAACCAATTTATTGGTATAGTTGGTACTACAGGTTCAGGTAAAACAACATTTGCAAAACTTCTTTTGAGGTTCTATGATCCTATTAAAGGTCAAATTAAAATTGGTGAACATGTCTTATCAGATATCTCAATTTCAGATATTAGAAGAAATATTGGATTTGTTAGCCAAGAAATATTTTTATTTGATGGTACAATTCGTGATAATATAGTTTATTCAAAAAAAGAATTTAATGAAGATGAAATGCTTTTAGCTTCAAAAATGAGTCAAGCTCATGAGTTTGTATCACAGTTATCTGAAGGATACAACACTTTTGTAGGAGAAAGAGGACAAAAATTATCTGTTGGTCAAAAACAAAGGATTGCAATCGCCCGTGCAATATATAAAAATCCTCCAATATTGATTTTTGATGAAGCAACATCTTCTTTAGATAATGAAACTGAAAGATTGATTCAAAATGCAATATTAGAGGCATCTGTTGGTAGAACAACTATAGCAATTGCTCATAGATTATCTACAATTCGAAACGCTGATAGAATTGTAGTTATAAAAGATGCAAATATTATTGAAGATGGCAAGCACGAAGATTTATTAGGAATTAATAATGGTTATTATGCTAAATTGTGGCGTATTCAGACTGGGAATAAAGAATAAGAAAGGAATTCTATGTTAGAATTAAAAGATAAAATAGATTTAGTTTTTAAATTTCTATTTTTAGCGGTATTTACATACGGTGTTATAACATTTAGTACTTGTATGACAAATTGCAAAACACAATGCAGTACTGATTCACAACCTAAATGTTGTAAATCAAATGTAACTACTGAAAAACCATGTGGTTCTAAATAATTATAAGTTGAATTTTAAATAAGGCCTCCTATGGGAGGCTTTTTTTTTGGAACTTATTGATTTGGTTGACGTTGATAATATAAATACATACTTTCCTCCTTAAGATAGAGGGACTCTATGCCTTCTGGGTCCCTCTTCCGCATATTAATTTTTTAGTTTTATATTAATACATGGGATTATTTATAAAAATTGCTTTTTTAAGTTCATTCCTTTTTTCGGTTGATTTAGTTGTTAAACCTTACCTTCAAAATGCAACTAAAAATTCAATAGTAATTATGTGGGAGACAGATGGATTTACTAATTCAATTATAGAGTGGGGTATTTCTGATGAAGTTTTGATACAATTAGAAGGTAGTTCTATAATCAGTTATGGTTCTAATAGAATACATTCTGTAGAGATAACAAATTTACTGCCTGCTACAAGATATTATTATAGAGTTTTATATGATAATAATTTTACAGAAATATTTAATTTTATTACCCCTCCAGAATCATCATCAGAAAGAGCCTTTAGAATAGTTGCAATGAGTGATATGCAGCAAGATGGATCAAATCCAAATAAATTTAATGAGATAATTAATGACGGTGTTATTGATTATATATCAGACCAGCATAGTGATGATATAGCAGAAGAATTAGCAATGGTTCTAATACCTGGCGATCTTGTTGTAACTGGTAATTCATATTTTGATTGGAGAAATACTTTTTTTGAACCTTCTGAAAATTTATTTTCATATGTACCATTTTATCCAGTATTTGGAAATCATGAAGGAAATTCTGATTATTATTTAAAATATTTTAATTTACCATTAAATGGAACAGATGGATATGAAGAACACTGGTACTATACTGATTACTCTAACCTACGTATAATTGGCCTTGATTCTAATAGTGGGTACGGTTATTTTGATGAAGAGGCACAACTTATTTGGTTAGAAACAGTTTTAGTAGATGCATGTACAAATGATGATATTGATTTTGTATTTGCACAACTTCATCATCCACATAAATCAGAATTATGGACTCCAGGAGAAAATTGGTATACTGGAGAGGTTATCGAGAGAATGGAAAATTTTACTGAAGATTGTGGTAAACCAAGTATACATTTTTTTGGTCATACACATGGATATTCAAGAGGGCAATCACTTGATCATAGTCATCTATGGGTTAATGTTGCAACTGCAGGTGGAGCAATTGATTATTGGGGAGAATGGCCTCAGGAAGATTATGATGAATTTACTGTAACTCATGATGAATGGGGATTTGTTGTGGTTGATTTAGAGGCTGGAGAAGAACCTAAGTTTATACTTAAACGAATTAGTAGAGGTAATGAAAATTTATTTAGAGATAATGAATTAAGAGATGAAATTACTATACGATTAAATAATATTCCACCTGATAAACCAATTGGTTATAATATGGAAGGTGAACAAAATCCTGATTTATTAATATTGAGTTCAAATAGTTTTTCTGATTTAGATGGGGATGAACATATTGCAAGTGAATGGAATGTTTATGAAGAATGTAATGATTTGATTTTTAGTGAGTTTGTAAATGGTGAAAATTGGTATTTAAATGATAATACTCAAGAATCAGTTGATTTATCTCAATTGATCGTATCCAATTTATCACCAAATCAAATTTATTGTTATTCTGTTAGATATAGAGATGCAAGTTTAGGTTGGAGTGAATGGTCAGACATGATATCATTCACAACAGGTAATTCTGAATATTCAGAAAATTTATTATCTAATCCTGGAGGAGAATCTGGTGTTGATCCATGGATTGTGTCTACAGGCTTTATGGAATCTCTTCAAGAATATGAATGTGATGGTGTACAGCCTAATAATGGCGAATATTATTTAATTGTTGGGGCTTTATGTGATTCAGATACATATTCAGAAGCTTATCAGAATATTGATTTGAATGAATTTTCTGATTGTATTGATAATAATCAATCATATCTTGATTATGGTGGTTATTTATCTAACTGGGGAGGTAGTGACCATCCTGAAATTAGTATTCAATTTATCGATGAGAATGAGAATGTAATTGAGCAGTTGAATAATATTGGTACATTTAATGCTTACTGGACTTTTCTTTCAAATAATTCAGTTATCCCTGAGAATACAAAATATGTTAAAATGATTTTAATGGGTACTAGATATTCTGGAGCAGATAATGACAGTTATTTTGATGATTTATATTTAAGGGTATGGAATGATCCACTTTGTACAGATATTCATGGTGATATAAATAGTGATGGTATAGTTAATATATTAGATGTTATAATGGTTGTTAATATTATTTTAAACAACTCTTCATATGAAGATATCATTGATATGAATAACGATCAAAGCATTGATGTTTTAGATGTTATTTTGCTTGTAAATATTATATTAATTAGTTGATGTATAAATATCAATATTATGATGTGTATGCAGTAGTTGCTTTGTTAATTATTTTAGGTATTTTTGAAATTGGCATTGGTACATATGGACGTTTATCTAAGCGTTCAAAGAACGACTGGATAATAGAAATAATTAGCTCACTTCAGCTTTTTATTTTAGTTAAGCCAATTATTTTTCCATTAACTGCAATCATTATTTTATATTTTTTCCCATCATTATATATATCAAGGTTAGATTCATTTGATATATTAATTATGTTTTTAATTTTAATAAGTGATGATTTTTTACAATATTGGTATCATAGGATGGCACATAAATGGACTTGGCTATGGAATCTACATAGACCACATCATACCGCTGAAGAAATGGGAATCCTTGTATCATATAGAAATGCATTTTTATACTATATATTTATGCCGAATATCTGGTTACTTGGATTTGCAACATGTTTAGGATTTTATAATGAAGTTATAGTTTCAATTATTATTAAGCAGATAGTCGTTGCAGCTGCCCATAGCACAATTAAATGGGATCAATTTCTTTATAAATATAGATTTATGAATCCATTTGCTTATATTGTTGAAAGACTTATTTCAACTCCTAGTACACATTTTTCACATCATGGGAAAGATGGGTCAGATGGAATTAGTAATCCCAATGGAAATTTTAGTAATCTCTTCTTTTTTTGGGATATATTATTTAATACAGCTTTAATTACCCGTAAATATCCCAAAACATTTGGAATCAAAGAGGATTTAAAAGAAAGTTGGATCTTTCAACTTTATCATCCATTATTTAATAATAACATCAAGAAAAAATAATATTTATGAAGAAAAGAATTTTATATGGTTTGAATGGTACAGGTTCTGGACACATTACTAGAGCTAGAGAGCTTTTACCCTATTTAGAAAATATATATAATGTTGATGTTCTGATAAGTGGGTGTAACCATATTATTGATTCTAAACTAGATATTAAATATAAATTTGAAGGTTTTACGTTTGTTATTAACAAAAAAGGTAAGGTTAGCTATTTGCGTTCATTCTTTGGAAATAATTTGTTTAAATTTCTTCTTGATGTATATAAACTTAATCTTGATGAATATGATTTAATTATTTCTGATTTTGAACCAATTACTGCCTGGTCAGGTAGGTTGAGAAATAAAAAAACTTTACAATTGTCTCATCAAGCATCTTTGTTTTCAATAAAATCACCACGACCTAAAAAAATAGACTATTTAGCAGAGTTTTTCATAAAATGGTATAGTCCATGTAATGATTATATAGGGTTCCATTTTAAAGAATATGATGAAAATATTAATAGACCATTATTAAGGAAAAAGATTCTTGATTCTAAGCCGATTAAAGGAGATTATTATGTAGTGTATCTTTGGAATTATTCAAAGGCATTTATGCAGGATATCTTTTCATATTTTGAAAATTATAATTTTAAAATTTTTATTTCTAATATTAACAAAATATCAAAAATTGGTAACTGTGAATTTTTACCTACTGGTGACAAAGTGTTTTTTAACGCTATTTTGAATTGTAAGGGGGTGATTTGTGGTGCTGGTTTTGAGCTCCCGGCAGAGATAATTTATTTAAAAAAAGAACTCTATGTTATACCTATTGGAAACCAGTATGAGCAGAAGTGTAATGCTGAAGCTTTAATAGAAATGGGAGTAGATAGTAGCAGTAGTTTAAACAAAAAAGATTTAAATAAATGGTTTAAGAATAAAAAGAAACGAAATATAGAGCTAGGTGTTTCTAATCCCGATGATATAATAAAAAAAATTAATATTTAAAATATTTATTCTGAAACTTTATCGTGCAAATCTTTAAAACTATCTATTTTTGTAAAATTAAAATTAGTTAATTCTAAAGAATCTAATCCACTTCCGCTCATAAATATCTTTGTTTTCATTTTTTCAAAATGAGAAAATAATGTTTTGATTTCTTTATTTATGATATTGGGATTTTGTATATAAATAATTGATATGAATATTATATCTGGAACTATTTTTTGTGATAAATTAATAAAATCGTCAACAGGCAGATTGGGTCCTAAATTGAAAGTTTTTATATTTTTATTAGAGTTGAACATGGCTTCTGCCATTTGGATCGGAATTTCATGTTTATCATTGACCAATGTAAAGCAAAAAGCATTATATTTTGCTCTTTCAGGTGTATGGTTAAAATTTAAGTTTGATAATAGTTTTCTGATAATCTCAGAAGCTAAATGCTCT
>CAYTPF010000073.1:0-6670 GCA_964439775.1 uncultured bacterium
CGTATTACCTAAAATATTATTAACAATTGAAACAATATCCAGAACATCAACACTAGTATCGCCATTTGCATCACCAGCACAAGGACAATCACCACATTGCGGCTCTGAATCTAATGATACATTACCAATATATATTCTATTCTTATAATCTGCAGGCGCAGCATCTCCTGTAGTAGAACCGTAGCAATAATCTGGATAATTAAATAACACTGGAACCGTACTATTCGTAGCGCCAGTACCAGCATGTCCAGCATGCTCATCCATTGAGTCAACTGTCAATCCATCAGGGCAAATATAACTATCTAAATCATCAGCAACAGGATGCGTATCAGTAGCTTTGTAAGGACACCACCAAGTAACACCACCATCTTCTGATTTCATTACATTCAAGTCAATGGTCCACTCTGGATAAGAACCATCAACTTCATCTGCCTCACCAGGACTTACAAGACTAGAAACAACATACATAACATTTGGATCTTCTTCACTTATTGCTAAGTGTGGGAAGAAATATTGCCATGAAGCAGTTCCACCCAAATCCCACTGCCAAGACGTATCTGTCCTAACAACCTGAGAATAATTCCAACCAGTTGCAGTCTGAGGTTCACCAGGACTTGCAAGATGATCTTTGTCAATCCAAAAATGATACCAACCATTGCTTTCAAAAATTCCAGGATAAACATAACCTACATCAGAAGGCAATACACCTAAAATAAAATGAGGATTACCTTCACCATCAACTCTCATATGAAAATCATACGTACAAAATAATTCAGTAAAAAATGTAGTTTCTCCATACTCATCAGTAAATTCTAATGGAAAAGTTCCTGAATCAAACATATGCTGAAAAACATCATCTCCAATATAATAATATGGAGCGCCATTCGTACCGCCTGACCAAGTAGCCCCATGATCCTCTGTCATAGCAAAAATCGCTGTATGTGAATTTGAATATTCACTAGCACCTACATCTCCACCTGCCCAATATGCAGTAACTGCAGTATACCCTATTCCATCCTCATTAACATCCAACACAGGTGAGGATGTATAACTACCTTCATCATCTCCACCTACTAAATGAGTAGTCTCATCTATTACCTTAATTTCTTCTCCAAAAATAATAAATCCATCTTCATAAGCTTCAGAATGAAAAACAAAAACATCAGATCTAGTCCAATCAGCAAAAGCAACATTAAACATACTCATGCCACCATCATACGAAAGAGCCGGAGAGCCAACCCAAAGATCTTTGTTAGCATTCCAATTTAAATCAAGATCATACGCATCAGAAAAAGATCCTCCATCCCAACCAAATTCATCAAATGCATAAAATGGTCTACCACCATATGATGGTGAACCTGTACCAGTATACTCATTCCAAAACGAAAATGGAACTTCAGCATTCCCTAATGAACTAGGATATCTTCCAATACCTCCATCACCATTAGGACCCGTATTTCCTATAGGATTTAAATTTGTATATGTTGTCCAATTTGTTCCATTCGAAGAATAAGCAGCTCCAATCTGACCACTAGTACAACTAGGACCACACCATTGCCTATATGTAGCAAAATACCCTTCATCTCCACCTACCAAAGGATATGTAGATCCCACCAAAAGACCGTAACCATTCATAGAAGAATCAGCAAGAGTAACATTAAGCATATTGTCTCGACTACTATAGTCAACAATCCTTGATGTACCATTGCCTTCTTGCCCATAAATTGTCGCAGGCTCTACTTTATTTATTCTATATTTACTTTGCTTAACAGGTGCAATCGATTTGTTTGCAGCCACTACTATATTCAAAGTAAAGATTACTAGAGATGTATACAAAAATAATTTTCGCATTTTCCCCTCCCTTTTATTAATTAAATTAATGAAAACTAAACAAAATATACTAAAAATATATTACTAATTTGACACTACTATAACCAAGCGTTATTTGTAATAACTTGTATCAAGAAATCAATACTTTTAACTATCCAAAATCATAGAAACTATAGATATTATATCAAATATATCTATATTTCCATCTGCATTGGCATCAGAGGCCCAGATTTGATATTCATAAGAATCAGACATTCCCAATACGATTTCAACTAAAATTGTAATATCAAAAATATCAATTGAGCCATCACAATTAATATCACCAAGCAATGGACTATCGCAACCTGCATTAGGATCAAAGCTAAACAATGATGTCCTCCTAGAGTTTCCATGAAACATATTCCATTGATTAAAAACATTGCCTGACAATTTAAAATCTAAGCCAGTCATGTTTGCTGTTGATCCTATGAAAATCTCTAAATCGCCATCCATATCAACATCCTTAACAATAGGAGAGCCAATAAAAGCTGTCCCGAGCGATATAGGAAAATTTTGCACCATAGTTCCATCTAAATGAAATGCAAAGATTTGACCAGTATCAGTAGCAGACACGATTTCTGAATCACCATCTCCATCTAAATCAGCCATTACTGGGGATGAATTAACCTTCCCTCCCAACTCTATAGGCCAACCTGACAAAGAATTTCCGTATCGATCAATGCCATACAAATAGTAGTCTTGAGAGCCAAAGAAGATTCCAACACTCCCATTATCTAAAATAGCAAATCCTGGAGATGTTTGAATTGGAGCATTTGTTTCAAAATCAAAAACAACATTACCACTCAAATCAATGCCGTACATTTTACCATCTTCATTACCAGATAAAATATAAAACTCATTTTCTATTTTTAATATAGCTGGATCAGAACGAAACTTACTTGAAGCTTCTAGCAAGATCTCTGACTGAACCTGACCATTATTTGCGGAAACATAACCTATTAAATTATCAGATTCTGTAGAGAAAACAATCTCATCTATACCATTATCATCAAAATCAGCCAATGCAATCCCTAGCATCTTCTCACTCAACTCAAATGGAAATCCATCAACATCAGTACCATCAAAATTAATAGCAAAAATCTTTCCAGAATTAGTGTATGCACCAAAGGCAATCTCCAACTCATCGTCACTATCTAAATTCCCTATTGAAGGAGTGCCCATCAAAAATTGACCAGAATCATAATCCAAAAGCACATTACCATAAATATCTAAAATGAATAAATGCTTACTTTTAGATGTAACAACAATTTCATTCTCACCATCTAAATTCAAGTCTGCTGAAGCAATTGATCCCCAAATATCATCACCCGTATCAAATGGAAAGCCAGAAAGCTCCTGCCCAGAAGCATTCATTACATGCAAATAGCCATTATAATCACCAAAAATAATTTCTTCATCACCATCAGAATCAACATCTAAAATCAAAGGAGACGATTGAACCTGATTAAAAGATTGAGGCCAATTTTCTTGATTCAAACTAATAGAAACTGGAAAACTAATATCCTTGTTTAATTCATACCCATCTGTGCCATCAGCAGAAATTGACAATGTAAACTCAACATCACCCACTTGGATATCAGAAGAAATATCAAACTCAAATAGATTAGAACTATGATCCCCAAAACCACCTGATACAATATCACCATAAAAATAAGTATTGCTAGTAATTTCTATACCCGGGCTATCACAAGAAAGAACACCTATTACGTTTTGAGCATCAGTCCATCCTTCTTCATTGTACAAATATATACCAAGAGACGCTGACTCACCAGGATTAACTAAATTATCCCCATCGCCATTAATCGGGATAAGATCTTGAAATGAATATGATAAATTTGGAACTATATCATAACCAACAGCTTTAAAGCAATCTACCATCCCAACACCAAGCTCTTTATTTCCAAAATCATCTTGATAATTCTCATTCATTCCATCGTAAATAAAATCATCTGCAGTATCTAAAATTCGATCAATCAATTGCTGATTATTCATATCAGGATGAAATGATTTTAAAAGCCCAATACAACTAGCAGCATTTGGGCTTGCCATAGACGTACCATCATATGCCTCATAACCATTATTGACAATAGTACTCAAGACACCTACACCAGGAGATGCCAAGTCTACAGTAGTTCCATAGTTTGAAAATGATGCCTTCGAACCACTACACCCAACTGCAGATATGTTTAATACATTAGAATATTCAGCTGGATATGCGCTACTATTATCCAAATCTAAATTTTCATTACCCGCAGAAGATATAATTACTGCACCATAATTATTATGAGCATTATTAACAACATTTTGCTCATAAGAACTAAAACCACCACCACCCCAACTACAATTTACAATTGTAAAAGTTCCTGCATAGTAACCAGCTTTGGCTGCATACAATATACCAGGATATCCATCATTAATGGTCTCATCATTATTATTGTCTCTAGTACATTTTACTGGCATAATTCTAGAATTGAATGCCGCAGCTGCTACACCAATACCATTATCTGTAGTTGCAGCCAATGTCCCTGCAACATGAGTTCCATGTGAATGATTTTGCGTATTAGGATCATTATCATCACCACCACTAACTCCCGATGGATCCCAACCAATTAAATCATCAGTGTAAGTATTCCCATCATCATCATTACCATTCAAGTCACCAGGATCCAAAACCCATTGACCATCTATAAATTCTATGGTCCTGCCATCACCATCAGCATCTTCTCCTAGATTTTGCCATATATTATCTACCAAATCAGGATGATCCCACTGCACACCAGAATCAACAGATGCGAGCAAAACATCTGGACTGCCTGGAAGCTCACCATTTACAATATCCCATAAACTCCAAGCATCATAAGCCTTAACAGCATCTAAGCTACACTGCTGATTTATAAAAGGGTCATTAGGAATATAGGTGTGAATTCTATGAATATTTTCTCGCTCAGCAGAATGAATCGTTGATATTTTTTCTATATCATTGATAGCATTTTCAACCAATAAAGCATTGCCTTCTTTTATATACGCTCTATATATTCTATTTAGATATACATCGCCATCATAATCATCATTAGTAGCATTAGGCAACCATCGCTCAATTTCAACAATATTATTTTCTTGTATAAATATATTTAGTAATAAATCATTTGTATACAAAATATTTGAATCTTTTTTTACATCAATAAGATCAATATCTTTATTCAAACAAAATAAAAATCTATCTTGATAAAATACATCTTTCGAATTATTCGCATATACGTAAATTGGGGCTCCTAAATAGAGCCCCAATATTACCAATAAACAATTTATCTTCTTTAGTGAAGATAGCACAATATTACCCTCCCAATATATTATTAACTATTGTAACTATATCAAGAACATCGATACCACCATCTTCATTCGCATCAGCAGCACATTCGTCAACATCAGAGCTAGTTAAAATATAGTTTACTATAACTACAATATCAAGAACATCTACGCCACCATCACTATTCGCATCTCCAAGAGTACAGTCGCCTCCACCACCTTCGCCTTCATCAAGAAATACGCGCAACATCAAATTACCCGCTTCGCCCAAGCCTGAAATAGGACTCCATGCGGCACCATCCAAGCTATAGTATGAGTTTCCAGAATCAGAATCTGTATCAAGACCAAACGGTCTTGTTGAAGAAAATTCTTTTACACCTACCCAAAAATCACCTGATAATGTAAGACCCTCATCAGATAAATCATATGTATTCCAACCAACAGTACCACCAGTTCGAATTGTGCTAAATATCTCTGTACCTGGAGAACCATTATTATCTTCAAATAGTTTTAAATAAAATGCACCACCAGCATCATTTTGATACCACTTAGCTCTTACAGTATTCTGATCAGAACCAGAAGTTGTATATTTAACTGCCATAAAATCTCCTGAGCCGACATTAACCCCAGCCTCTGCAGTGCCATCATCGTGAGATAATTCATATACAGTATTTGACTGAGGAGTTGCTTCAACTGAATTTGATAGATCACTCTCATCTCCAGATGGGTAAGTTGCACTTAATTGATATGAATATGTAATATTATTATCCAAACCTTCATCCGAATAGCTATTCTGAGTCAGGCCATTAGCAATTTGATTACCATCTCTATATACATTATAAGTTGCATTAGCACCTTCTTGAGTGATATTCGCTCTTAAACCCCACTCTCCATCAGGAAGACCTGCAGGAGGACCCGTCTCTGACCAAGGATCCCAAGCACCAAACAAAATATAAGAATTTGAACTTGGAGTTGCGGATTCATCTAACGCAATAGCAATTTCATTTGAAATACCCATTGCTAAAAGAAATTTATTATTAAAGTCCCATCCATCAACAGTCACTGTATTCCAACCATCTTCTAATGTAACCTCTTGAGTATATAAAGGATTTACATCAAAAAATGAGCCAAATGTTCCAAATGCAGCCAATGTTGTTGTCACAGCCAAACCACCATTATTGTTATATACTTCTACCGAATTAACCGTTGATGCACCAACAACATCAAAAGAAGAACCAGCATAGCCAGTACCATCTGTCAAGCTAATAGCATTTGAAAAAGAATCATTATCATACACATAGTCAAATGTTCCCGATGCATTCATATCAGTCCAACTCAAATCCACCTGACTATCAAGACCTTCTGCTACCAAGCCTGATGGAGCTGGTCCAGCAGGAGCTTCCATATAAACTTTAAAATCATCAATAAACAAACCAGTACCTGCACCACCATCATCATTTTCATCATAACGTGA
>CAYTPF010000074.1:0-6667 GCA_964439775.1 uncultured bacterium
TAGTCCCATTAAATGATCCTCCATTTCTATCTCAATTCAATGATATAAATTTTGATGAAGAAGGTAGTATCCAAATTCCAATTACTGCTTTTGATGTTGATGGAGATACTGAATTTTCTTACTCATTAGAAATACTATCAAATCCAGATATTTTATCTATAGAAATTCAAGATAGTGTATTATCTATTCATGGTGAAGAAAATTATTTTGGAACTTCAACTGTAAGATTGATAGCATATGATGGAATAGCTTATTCAGATCCTATGGAATTTAATATCAATATAAATAATATAAATGATGTACCATATATAGATGCGATTACTTATCCATTATCAATCAATGAAGATTCTGAAAATTTTGAAATAGTTTTAACACCTATTGATTTTGATAGTGATGAAATAATAGTATCTGTTAATAATTTTAATTTAGATATCATACCTAATGATAATATTTATATTGAGCCAGTATCGGCTTTATCTAATATTGAGAGAATTATTTCGTTAGACCCTCTTGAAAATAAGTATGGTAATTTTAATATATTGATTGGTATAACCGATGGCAATTCTCCTTTGATAAATATAGAAGTTCCTGTATCAATTAATCCTGTTAATGATTCGCCCGAGATTATTGATCCAGGATTAATTTCATTCGAAGAAGATAAAGATACATTTGTTATTCTTCAGGCATATGATCAAGAAAATGATTCAATTAGATATAGCTATATCTATGATAATTCAAATCTTCAGATAACTTTAAATCATAATGTAATTAATATTGAATCTAATCAAAATTATTTTGGATCTGATTTGATTACATTACTTATTTCAGATTATCAGGATACTACAGTACAAAATTTAAACATAGAGGTGCTTCCTGTTAATGACCCTCCAATTATAACATCAATAGCTTCAACTACAGCATATGAAGATTCTTTATATAATTATCAAGTTATAGTATCAGATGTAGATGATGATAGTTTTGTTTATATATTAAATAATCAGCCTGAAGATATGACGATTGATGATACTGGACATATTTCTTGGATACCACTTGAAGGGGTATTGTCTTCTGGTATATTTACAGTAATGGTTAAAGATGGTGAAAATCCTGATGCATTAATGGATTATCAAGAAATTAGTATTAATGTTATTCCTATTAATGATGCTCCTCAAATTATTTCTACACCATTATTGTTGGCTACAGAGGATATTCAGTATTTTTATCAAGTAGAAGTAATTGATCCAGATAATGACAATTTTATTTTTGAATTAATCAATCAGCCTTCTAATATGGTTATTAATTCTGAGGGTTATTTAACGTGGACTCCATTAGAAGGAGAGCTTTCATCTGGTTTAGTTACGCTTAATGTATATGATGGATTATTGGAAAACTCTTTTTCAGATCAGCAACAATTCGCTATTTTTGTTACACCTGTAAATGATTCTCCAATTATTATTTCAAATCCAGAATTAATTGCATATGAAGATATTGTTTATAATTATGAGGTTTTAGTATTGGATCCAGACGATACAGAATTTGATTTTGTTTTAAATCAAGGCCCAGAAGGTATGAGTATATCTGAAAATGGTGTAGTATCCTGGTTACCACTTGAAGGAGTATTTGAATCTGGTGAAATTTCAATTTCTGTATTTGATGGTGGAGAAGATAATTCAATATCAAGTACTCAAATTTACTCAATAACTGTAGAAACTATTAATGACTCACCAGTAATTATTTCTAATCCAAATTTACAGGCAATTGAGGATATATTGTATGAATATCAACTTGAGATACAGGACCCTGATGATACAGAATTTACTTTTTCTTTATATTCATATCCATTAGGTATGACAATTAATCAGGTTGGCTTAATAGAATGGACCCCATTAGAAGGAGTCTTAAGTTCGGGACCTGTAATTGTTAAGGTAGTAGATGGAGGAGAAAATCTATCTTCACCAGATATACAAACATTTGTCATTGATGTTATGCCTGTTAATGATTCACCAATAATTATTAGTATTCCAAATACATCAGCTATTGAAGATCTTGAATATGCATATCAAGTTATTGTATCTGATCCTGATGATACAGAATTTACATATGAGCTGTTAGAATCACCATTAAATATGTCAATTAGTAATCTTGGGTTGATTCAATGGGTACCAATAAATGGTGTTCTATCATCAGATACAGTTATTGTCAATGTATTAGATGGTGGAGAAGATAATTCAATGCCTGCACAGCAACAGTTTGTTATTGATGTAACGCCAATTAATGATGCACCAGAAATGGAAATTATCTCAATTGATTCCTTAAATGCAATTGAGGATATTTTATGGACATATCAAGTTATAGCAAGTGATCCTGATGATAGTATTTTGAATTTTAGTTTATCAAATGCTCCAATTGGTATGGAAGTTGATGAGTTTGGTTTGATATCATGGACCCCACTTGAAGGTATCCTTACATCTGGCAATGTAGAGTTAATTGTTAGTGATGGATTAGAAAATGGTGTTTTACCTATAAATCAATTTTTTGAGGTTTTAGTAACACCTGTAAATGATCCTCCAAGTATAGTACAAATTAATCCTGATTTATTATTTGCAACTGAAGATATATTATGGAATTATCAAATTGAAGTTGAAGATCCAGATGATGATGAATGGACATATAATATTTTTATGGGACCTGATAGTATGGAAATTTCTAATACCGGATTGATTGCATGGACACCTCTAGAAGGAATTTTAACTTCAGGAACTATTATAGTGCAAGTTTCAGATGGTGGAGAAGATGGTACTATTGCAGATTTAGTTTCTTTTATTGTTACAGTTACATCAGTTAATGATGCTCCAATAATTATTTCTGAGCCACCATTATTTGGACAGACAAATGTAATGTATTCTTATGAAGTTATTATTGAAGATCCAGATGATAATGATTTTAATATTTCAATTTATGGCGCTCCAATAGGAATGTCAATTAATGATGACAGAATTATTTCCTGGCTACCTAATGAAGAAGGCACATATGGTCCAATTTTATTAATAGTTTCAGATGATGGTGAAGACAATGCACCTCCAGCAATGCAGGAATTTTCAATTTATATTGAACAAACTACAGAACTTACAACTATATATAATGTTTCAGAAGGTTCTAATCTAATTAGTTTTTATGGTGTGCCTGCTGATAATAGTGTATCTAATGTGCTTGAACCAGCTAATGATTTTGCGGTAGGTCTTATTGGAGAGGGTGTTGCAGCTAGTCAAATAGCTCCAGGATTATGGGTGGGTAGTTTATTAAATATAGAATTAACAGATGGTTATTGGTTATTAGTTGGCGGAGAGGATAATGCACAATATGAATTTGAGGTTACTGCTCCTCCACCAGATATAACTACTATGTATCATATACAAGAAGGTGCAAATTTAATATCCTACATAGGATCTGATGGGATGGCTATAACTAATGCATTTCCTGATGAAATTGAATTTAATATTACGGGTCTTATTGGAGCCGGTGTTGCAGCAAGTCAAATTGCACCTGAGTTTTGGGTGGGTAGTTTGGCATATTTAGAGCAAAGAAAAGGTTATTGGTTATTATCTGAAGATACTTTTGATTATAGCTGGGAGCTTGATAATAATTTTACTAAGTTAGATTATCTGGAATCAAATATGTTCGAACCTGAAATATTTAATTTTAATCAATCAACAAAGCAGGCATTTTATTTTGTTGAGAACCTGAATATTAGTGAAACTATAGTTAGTGATGGAGATTGGTTATTATCATATTGTAATAATATATTGGTAGGATCTAGAGAATGGAATGGTACATATACAGATATTCCTGTGATGGGTAATGATGGTAATTTAAAGACACAAGGATATTGTGAAGAAGGAAGTATCCCCTCATTTAAATTTTATGATTTATCAATGAATAAATTTTATGAGCTTGATGCTGAATTAGTACCTGAATGGGAAAATAATAATATATTTCATTTAGAAGAACTATCTGCAATTATTAATAATCCGCAAGTATATAATTTAGAAAAACCATATCCAAATCCATTTAATCCTTTATCGACTATAAACTTTTCTATTCCTGAACGAAGTCATCTCTCAATTATAATCTATGATATAAAAGGTCAGCAAGTAGATGTGTTACATAATCAGATGATTAATGCAGGTTATCATGAGTTAATTTGGGATGCGACTAGTTTGTCTTCAGGGGTATATTTTGTTAATATGACTTCAGGTAGTTATAATTCTGTTCAAAAAATGATTTTATTAAAGTAATTTTATTTCTAATTTGTAAAGTAAACAAATTAATTAAATAATTATCTTTAATATGATATTCAAAACAAAAAAGTTTTCTTTTATAATATTAGTCTTTTTGAGCGTTGCATTATGTAATGAGAAAAGCATAGATATTCACGTAATGGAATTTGATAACCTAGATAAAAATTTAAGATATAATAATTTAACTAGAGACCTTCCTAATTTTATTATAAGTGAATATTCAAAGTTTGATAATATTTCTATCCAATATGCTGGTAATATTAGGCCATATTTAAACAATACTAAAAACTCTAATATTACAATTTCAGATCATTTTATTATTTTAGGTAGTTTTACAGTTGATGATGAGAAAATTACAATTATTTACGAATTAATTGATTATGAAAATTGGATGAATATTGCATCTGATCAATTAGAAATACCTTTTAAAGATTTTGGTTATATTGAAAAGGCTTTTGTAGATAGAGTTCATGATTTATTGAGGCCTTTTGTTTCTATACCAGTTTCATATTATGATTATGTTTATGATATTGATAATTCTATTCAGAATCAATCAAAAGATATAAATACAATAGATAATCAAAATTCATTACATGTTATAGAAAAGAATATTGTTACTGCATTAGACGAGTTAGAATTTTATTATGATACTTATAATAAATTGAAAAAAATTGATTTAGATAGAGGTCAGTTTGGTAACAGGTATTATAGAGAGTTTGATTTAAGAGAAATAAACAAACAAGCTTTAGGTTATGAAAAAAATACAGAAATTCTTTTAAAGGCTTTTGATGACATCTTAGGCAATCCATATGATATTTTTATAGGAGAAATGGATCTTAATGTAACTGGTTCAAAGGATGGAAAGATACAGGTTGAGGTTCCAGTACAATATTCTGTAAAAATGAATTTAATTGATGAAATGTTAAATCATTTACCACATTATAGAGATGTTAAAGATGATGGGATGGTATCTTATGAATTTTCAGCTGATCATTACATGTTTTCTAATGATTTATTAAATTATCTTTCAAAAATTCAATATCAGGTTACACCACTGATTTTTTTTAATGATAGAGATGGGAAAGTTAAATTAATTATTCTAGATTCATGGAAAGATAAATATGATCAATTTGAGATAGAAGGTATTAAAATTGTTAGAAATCGAGAGTTTTCTCCCTTATTATCTATTACTCCAGGAGTTAATAACATACAGTTACATATTGAACCTACAACTTCTGATGCAAATTATGTATTTTTAATAAAGGGTAGTGACTTAGGGTTTTATTCTAAGATGACAGTTAAATTTATTCATGAAAATAAACTCGATGAGTATTTAAATGATATTTCGAAAGGTATAAATTGAAAATAAAAATAGTAATAAAATTTATTTTGGTTGGATCTCTGTTATTTGCTAATGATCTAAAATTAGTAAATTTTGGACTTAAAGGATTGGATAAGAAAAAATATAATACACAAGAGTTATATAAAGATGGACCAATATTAATGAATTTTTGGAATCTAGCATGTGAACCTTGTAAAAAAGAAATGAAGTTTTTAAATGAATATGATCAAAAATATTCAGAATATGGTTTTAATGTTGTCAGTGTAAATATGGATACGCCAAGATCATTATCTAAGGTTAAATCATATATTAAATCAAAGAAATACTCTTTTCAAGTATTGAGTGATCCTAGAAGTCAGTTGTTTAGAAAAACTGGTGGAACAATAATGCCATATACACTTATGGTAGATACATCTGGATTAATTCTAAATAAGCATACAGGTTATAATCTAGGTGACGAGATTAAGATAGAAGAAGAAATTCGTAAAATTTTAGGTTTAGATCCTCTAGAAGTTAAAAATGAATCTAAAAAATAAGATATAATGAGGTTTTAGGTATTAAATATTTCATTTGTTTATTTTTCATAAATTTTTGTTTTACAAACGGTGTAAGTCTTGCATTTTCAACTAAATTTGGCGATGGTAGTAAAGTAAACGAAAATATTGATAATGATATAATATCAGATTTTCAATATTTTGAAAATTTATTAGATGTAAATTATTTTTATAATGATAATCTGCAAATATTTACACAAATAGAGTACACTTCTCCACCTTTATTAGGTTTTTACAACAATCAAATTAATCAGCTTGTGAAAAAATATTATATTGAATATGTAAAAGATAGATATAGATTTAAAATGGGTGATTTAAACTATCTTTCAGCATATGGATTGGCTATTAATACATATGATGATCAAACATTAGATTTTAATAATATGTTAAGAGGAATTGAAGTTAATTATAATATTAGTGATGATATAATGATTAAAGGAATGGTTGGTAGCGGGCAATTTAATTTTAGATCA
>CAYTPF010000075.1:0-6664 GCA_964439775.1 uncultured bacterium
TAGAGAGGGTGGCCATACTGTGGGTGCCGGTGTAGTAACTGAAATTATAGAGTAGAGGAAAATATTTGAATAAGATACGAATAAGATTAAAAGCTTATGATCATGTTTTGCTAGATAAGTCAACTGATAAGATTGTTAAGACTGCAAAAAATACTGGCGCTATAATTTTGGGTCCAGTTCCATTGCCTGTTAGGCGTAGTATTTATACTGTTAATAGGTCTCCTCATGTTGATAAGAAATCTAGAGAACAATTTCAAATTAAAATACATAAGAGAATTGTTGACATTATGAATTCTACATCTAAAACAGTTGATGCTCTAATGAAATTAGATATGCCTGCAGGAGTAGACATAGAAATTAAAACATAAAAAAAAGTAGAAAATTGGAAGAAAATAAAGAAAATATTAATAACAAAAAAGTAGATGAACTTCTTGATTCTGATTCATTAGATTCAGACAATTCTGATAAATCTGTGCAAGATTCTAAGGAAAATATGGTGAGTGATAGGAAAGATTCTTCTTTAGATGATGGGTCAAAATCTTCAAAGCAAGGATCTGGCAATTCTAATGATATGCACGAAGGTGTCAGTAAGAATGTTAGGTTTTTGATTGGGAAGAAAGTTGGTATGACTCAGATATTCGATGAAAATGGTGTGAGTTTTCCTACAACTGTAATTGATGTTGAGCCAAATGTAATTACTCAGCTTAAGACTGTTAAGACTGATGGATATTCTGCTGTGCAGTTGGGTGTTGGTAATGTTAAGGAGCAAAATGCAAGCAAGGCTCATATCGGAAAATTTAAATCAAAGAAAATTCCTTTAAAATCTGTTTTGAAAGAATTTAGAGTTTTGGACCATGTTATAGATTCTTTAGAGCTTGGATGTATTGTAACTGCTAATATTTTTAAAGTAGGTGATTTTGTTGACGTAACTGGAATTTCAATAGGAAAAGGTTTTGCAGGAGTCATGAAAAGGCATGGATTTGGTGGAGGTAGGAGATCTCATGGTAAAAATAGTGTAATGAGAAAGCCTGGAGCTATAGGTGCATCTGCAGATCCAGCAAGAGTTTGGCCAGGGAAAAAAATGGCAGGACGTATGGGTGGTAAAAATGTAACAGTTAAAAAGCTAAGTGTCTTGAGAGTGGAGAATAATAAAATATTTGTAAATGGATCTATTCCAGGTTACGATAATGGAATAGTTTATATAAAGTCATAATTATGAAGATAGATATATTAAATCAAGAAGGTAAAAAAACTAAAACAAAAATTAATCTTAATGCGGATGTTTTTGAAATTGAACCAAATGATCATTGTGTTTATTTAGCAGTTAAGTCTGAAATGGCATCTCTGAGACAAGGTACATCAAGTAGCAAAACTAGAGCTGAAGTTAGTGGTAGCGGTAAGAAACCATGGAAGCAAAAAGGTACAGGAAGGGCTAGGGTTGGCTCTACAAGAAATCCTGCTAGAGTTCATGGTGGTGCTGCATTTGGTCCAAAGCCTAGAAAATATAATTTAAAAGTAAACTCTAAAATTAAAAAATTAGCAAGAATGAGTGTTCTTTCATCTAAATTAAAAGATAAAAAATTAATAGTTTTGGATAAGATTAATATTGACACTCCTAAGACAAAAAATTTTAAATCTATAATTGAAGCGTTAAAACTTGAATCTAAAAAAACAACTTTTTTAGTGGAAAAAATTGAAGAAAACGTGTACTTAAGTTCCAGGAATTTATATAGAATAAATATGGTCGAAAGTAATAGTGCTTCTACGTATGATATGATTGATTGTGATGTTTTGGTATTAGATGAGGGTTCGGCAAACTATTATAATAAATATTCAAATGGTAAATAGATATGATTATTAATTCAGATATACTAATTAAACCTATTATGAGTGAAAAGAGTAATCAGCTTGCAGAAATGACAAATAAATATGTCTTTCAGGTTTCTCTTGCTTCAAATAAAATTGATATTAAACGAGCTATTGAAAGTAGGTTTAATGTTAAAGTAAAAAAAGTTTCAACCTTGAGACAGCGTGGTAAATTAAAAAATACTTCAATTAAAAGTGGTGGTAAAGTTATAAGGACATCAGGTTACAGAAAAGAAGTGAAAAAAGCGATAGTCACTTTGCTAGAAGGTGATAAAATTGATTTGGTTGGAGGTGAAGTGTAATGCCTATAAGAACATTAAAGCCAGTTACGCCCACGCAGAGATATAGAACTATTTCAACTTTTGAAGAGATTACAAAAAAAACACCTGAGCGATCATTGACAGAAAAATTATCTAAAACGGGTGGTAGAAATAATCATGGACGAATTACATCTAGAAGAAGAGGTGGTGGTCATAAAAGAAGATATAGAATAATTGATTTTAAAAGAAATAAATATGATATTGAAGCTACTGTTATTGGAATTGAATACGATCCTAATAGATCTTCTCGCATTGCTTTGTTGGAATATGTAGATGGTGAAAAAAGATACATAATAGCGCCAGAAGGATTGACTGATGGTGATAAGGTTATGTCATCAAAAAATAAGATACCATTTAATGTTGGCAATTCTCTTCCATTAGATATTATCCCTGAAGGAATGTTGATTCATAATATAGAGTTAAAGCCTGGTAAAGGTGGTCAAATGGCTCGTAGTGCGGGGTCATATGCACGAATTGTGGCTAAAGAAGGCAGATTGGTGACATTGAAATTGCCTTCTGGAGAGATGAGAATGGTTTATGGTGATTGTGTGGCTACTATAGGTTCTGTTGGAAATAAAAGTCATGAAAATATTGTTTCAGGTAAGGCTGGTAGATCGAGGTGGCTTGGTAAAAGGCCAAAAGTTAGAGGTGTTGCGATGAATCCTGTTGATCATCCACATGGCGGTGGAGAAGGTAAGACATCTGGAGGTAGACATCCGGTCAGCCCATGGGGAACTCCTGCTAAAGGATATAAAACAAGAAAAAAGAACAAATCATCAAACAAATTTATAGTAAAGAGAAGAAAGTAATTTTATGGCAAGATCAGTAAAAAAGGGTCCATATGTGGATTTGAAGTTGCTTAAAAAAATAAAGCAAGCAGCGGATTCTGGTAAGAAGCAGGTTATTAAAACTTGGGCAAGAAGGTCGACAATTTCACCGGATTTCGTAGGTATGACTTTTGCGGTTCATAATGGAAATAAATTTATACCAGTCTATGTTTCTGAGAATATGGTGGGTCATAAGTTGGGTGAATTTGCCCCAACGAGAATTTTTAGACAGCATTCGGGTGATAGAAAGAAGTAAATAACTATGGAATATATTGCTAAATCTAGACATATAAGACAGGCTCCTAGAAAAATGAGGCAAGTAGTAGATGTCGTTCGTGGTAAAAATGTGCAACAGGCAATTAAAATGCTTAATTATACTAATAAAAAAGCTGCGGTTTTTATATTGAAAACTATTAATTCAGCTGTTTCAAATTTATTATCTAAAGAAGAGAGTATTAATATGGATCAATTGATAATTAAGTCTATTGTTGTTGATGGAGGTCCAGTGTTTAAAAGATGGAAGCCAGCTGCATATGGAAGAGCAGTTCCCAGATTGAAAAGAACAAGTCATTTAACAGTTATAATATCAAATAAAGAGAGTTAGGAGTTTATTTTGGGTCAAAAAACTAATCCTATAGGATTGCGTTTAAATATAAGGAAAAATTGGGATTCAATATGGTTCGATGAGAAGAATTATGCTGATAAATTGCATGAAGATATAATTGTTAGAAAGTACTTAGAGAATAGGTTGGTTGGTGCAAGTGTATCTAAAATTGAAATTAGCCGTACATCTAGAAAAATTGTAGTAACAATTCATACGGCAAGACCTGGAATCATAATTGGTAAAGGTGGTGAAGAGGTTGAAAAGTTAAAGAAAGAATTGAAAAAGTTAATTAACAATAATGTTCAAGTTAATATTTCGGAGGTTAAGAGGCCAGCCTTGAATGCAGAGTTGGTTGGTCAAAATATTGCTCAGCAATTAGTTAAAAAAGTTTCATACACAAGGGCCGTCAAGAAAGCTATTCAGTCTACTATGAGTATGGGTGCCGAGGGTATAAGAGTTTGTATTGCTGGTCGTATTGGTGGTGCAGAAATTGCAAGGGAGCAGACTTTTAGAGATGGAAGAGTTCCACTACATACCTTAAGAGCAGATATTGATTATGCGACTGTTTCGGCAATAACAACCTATGGAATTATTGGGCTTAAAGTATGGATATATCATGGTGAAATTAGAACTAAATCAAGGGGATAGATAGAGTTTATGTTAGCTCCAAAAAAAATAAAATATCGTAAGCCTCAAAAGGGTAGAATGAAGGGAATGGCTAAGGGTGGCGACTACGTTGCATTTGGTACATTTGGCTTAAAGGCGATGGAGCCTGGGTGGATAACAAGTAGGCAGATTGAGGCAGGTCGTATATCAATAGCTAGGCAAATAAAAAAAATAGGAAAAATGTGGATTCGGATATTTCCACATAAATCAATAACTAAAAAACCAGCAGAAACTAGAATGGGTAAAGGTAAGGGTTCTCCTGAATATTGGGTTGCTGTTGTTAAGCCTGGAAGAATTTTGTATGAAATTGATGGTGTGCCAGAAGAGATTGCACAAGAGGCGTTTAGATTGTGTTCTCATAAGCTATCATTAAAAACAAAAATGGTATCAAGAAGAGAATTGTAGGTTTTATGAAGAAAAAAGAATTAAGTGAATTATCAGTGTCTGAATTAGACGTTAAATTGAAGGATTGTCAGGACTCTTTGTTGAATTTAAGATTTCAAAAGAGTTTGGGTCAGTTGGAGTTTCCCATGGAAATTAGAAATGCACGTAAAGAGATTGCTCAGATAAAAACAGTACTTAGAGAATTCGATTTAGGAATTCGAGGCAAGGAATTAAAAAATGACTAATAGTGGTAATAAAAAACGATTAACAGGAAAAGTTTTAGATTCTAAGATGTCAAATACAACTGTTGTTGAAGTTTCTAGGAGATTTTCGCACCCATTATATAAAAAGTATGTAACTAAAACAAAAAAATATTATGCTCACGATCCAAATAATAATTGCAATGCTGGTGACATTGTAAATATTGAAGAAAGTAAACCTATGAGCAAATTAAAAAGATGGAGGGTTGTATCTGTAGTTAGGCAGAATACAAAAGGTTAATTTATGATACAGCAAGAAACTAAATTAAAGGTAGCGGATAATACTGGCGCAAAATCTGTTCTTTGCATTAAAGTGTTGGGAGGAACTGGAAGAAGATACGCTAGGTTGGGTGACTTGATAGTAGTTAGTGTTAAAAAAGCAATTCCTGGTGGAGTAATTAAAAAAGGAGAAGTTGCAACTGCTGTAGTCGTTAGGACAAAAAAGGAAGTTAGACGTAAAGATGGTTCTTATATAAGATTTGATGAAAATGCAGCAGTTCTTTTAGATGGAAATAATGAGCCTAAGGGTACTCGTGTTTTTGGTCCAGTTGCAAGAGAACTAAGAGAGAAGAAATATATGAAAATTTTATCATTAGCTCCGGAGGTTATTTAATATGAAGATTAAAAAAGGAGATACTGTTAAAGTGATTACAGGAAAATATAAAGGTAAAACATCTAGAGTGATTAAAGTGTATCCTAAAACCGATAAACTTATAGTTGAAGGTGTTAATATAGCTAAAAAACATATGCGGCCAACTCAAGAGAATCCACAAGGTGGAATTAATGAAATTGAGATGCCTATTCATATATCTAATGTAAAGATTTATTTAAATAATACAGATTCAAGAGTTGGATATAAATTTTTAGATGATGGAAAAAAAGTAAGATATGCAAAAAAAACTGGAGAAGTGATTAATTAAAATGTCTAAAAAAATAAAAAATAATTATATTCCAAGACTATTATCTCATTATAAGGATAGCTCGGTTCCGTATTTAATGAAAAAGTTAAATATAAAAAATATCAATAGATTGCCTAAAATAGAAAAGGTTGTTTTGAATATAGGATTAGGTGATGCTAGAGACAATGCAAATGCATTGAAAAATACTGTTAATGAAATGACATTGATTACTGGTCAAAAACCTGTTGTGGCTCTTGCTAAGAAACCAATTTCAAATTTTAAAACTAGACAGGGCGATCCTGTTGGCGTTTTTGTTACTTTGAGAAGGAATCAAATGTATGAATTTCTTGATAGGTTTATATCTAGTTCTACTCCTAGAATTAGAGATTTTAGAGGTTTACCAAATAAAGGTTTTGATGGTATGGGAAACTATAATTTTGGTATTTCTGAGCAAGTAGTTTTTCCTGAAATTGATTATGATAAAGTTGATCAAATAAGGGGAATGAATATTACAATTGTTACATCAGGGCAAACTGATGAAGAAGCTTATGAGTTGCTGTTGTCGATAGGTTTGCCAATACGTAAAAAAAAGATTATTGAAAAAGAGGAAGCTGAGGCATAATGGCGAAAAAAGCAAAAATAATGCATAATATCCATAGAAAAAATTTAGTTTATAAATATGCTGAAAAAAGAAAGAAATTGATGGATAAAATTAAAGATCCAAATATATCTTATGAAGAAAAGCAAGTATTCAGAATGAAATTAGAGAAACTGCCTAGAAATTCAAACCCTCATAGGGTTAGGAATAGATGTAATTTAACGGGAAGGCCAAGAGCTT
>CAYTPF010000076.1:0-6640 GCA_964439775.1 uncultured bacterium
ATAGTTACTATAGTGATTGGAACGAAACATAATATTTCCGATTTCACTATTCCACTGTAACACTCTTTGCTAGATTTCTAGGTTGATCAATATTACATCCTTTAATCTTTGCAATATAGTATGCTAATAATTGCAATGGAATTGTAGTCACTATAGGTAATAAGCATTTATGAATTGAAGGAACTTTGATAATATCTTCTGAAAATTCAGATAATTGAGTTAAATTTTCAGATGTTATTATAATAATTTTACCTCCTCTAGATTTTACCTCTTGTATATTTGAAATAATTTTTTCAAATCCAGTTTTTGTGACTAAAAAAACAACCGGCATATTATTATCAATTAATGCTATAGGTCCATGTTTCATTTCAGCTGCAGGATATCCCTCAGCATGTATATAAGAAATTTCTTTTAATTTCAATGCACCTTCTAAAGCAACAGGAAATTGATACCCCCTACCTAAATAAAGAAAATTATCTGAATTAGAATACTTTTCTGCAATTTTATAGATTAATTCAGAATTATTTAATATCTCTTGAATTTTTTCTGATAATAAATCTAGCTCATTAATAATTATATCAATTTCATCATTTTTATTATTAATACATTTAGCTAAAAATAATGTTATAACATTTAAAATTGTAACTTGAGAAGTAAATGCTTTAGTTGAAGCCACACCAATTTCTGGACCAGCATGTATATAAACTCCAGCATGTGTCTCTCGTGCTATCGCACTACCTACAGAATTAACAATACCTAATGTAAGTGCACCTAAACTCTTAGCTTTTCTAATTGCAGCCAATGTATCAGCAGTTTCACCTGATTGACTTATAGCAATAATTAATGTCTCAGAATTAACAACTACTTCTCTATATCTAAATTCTGATGCATATTCTACTTTGACTGGTATATTTAATAATTCTTCAATTAAAAATGAACCTATCAAAGCTGCATGCCAAGATGTACCACAAGCAGTTATAATAATTCGCTTTGCTTGTATTATATTATTAACCCAATCATTTATTCCACCTAACTTAATTTCATTTTTGTTAAAATTTACTCTACCTCTTAATGACTCTTTAACAGTTTTAGGTTGCTCAAAAATTTCTTTTAACATGAAGTGATCAAAACCACTTTTTTCTATTTGATCCAATGAATACTCAATTTTATTAATTGTTTTATTTATTATTTCATTTTCATTTATATTACGAACTTCATATTTATTTCCATAAATCTGAACCATTTCACCTTCATCTAAAAAAACAATATTTCTAGTATATTCAATAATTGGTGAACTATCAGAAGCAATTATCATTTCTTCATCACCTAAGCCTAAAACTAATGCACTTCCTAAATTAGCAGCTATTATTTTTTCAGGCTCATCTTCACATAAAACGACTAATCCATATGTACCAATAACCTCTTTTAATGCTAAACGTACTGCTTGTGAAAAAGTTACATTTTCTTTTTTATAAATGTATCCAATTAACTGAACTAAAACTTCAGAATCTGTATCAGATTGAAAAGTTATTCCATTATCTAATAATAATTTTTTTATCGATGAATAATTTTCAATGATGCCATTATGAACAATTGTAAATTTTTTTGTAAAGTCTTGATGAGGATGCGCATTTTTATCATTTGGTATGCCATGAGTTGCCCATCGAGTATGACCAATACCTATATTTGAATTTTGTATTTTTTTATCATCTAATATTAAATTTTCTAAATCTAATACCTTCCCTTTGCATTTGGAAACTATGATATTTTTATTAAAGAGAACTCCAATACCTGATGAATCGTAACCCCGATATTCCAAACGCTTCAATCCATCTATTATAACTTGCTTTGCTTTATTTTTACCTATGTAACCTACTATCCCACACATAAAACTACTCCCATTCTATTGTACCTGGAGGCTTACTAGTTATATCATAAACAACTCTATTCACACCCTTTACTTCATTAATTATTTTATTAGAACATAAACTTAAAACATCATTTGGCATCTTATACCAATCAGCTGTCATGCCATCCATACTTGTTACAGCTCTTAATCCAATGACATTATCATAAGTTCTAGAATCTCCCATAACACCAACAGTTTTAATAGGTATCAAAACACAAAATGCCTGCCAAATATTATGATATTCATTCTTTTCTTTCAAAATTCTTATAAAAATATTGTCTGCATCCTGTAAAATTTTAATTCTTTTCTCAGTTATTTTACCTAAAATCCTTACTGCTAGTCCTGGTCCAGGGAATGGATGCCTATTAAGAATAAAACTTGGAATTTTTAATTCTTTACCTACTTTTCTAACTTCATCCTTGAATAAATCTCTTACAGGCTCTATCAAATCAAATTGCATATCTTTTGGCAATCCACCAACATTGTGATGTGATTTAATCTTATCTGATGCGCCATTATTTATTGCGCCCGATTCAATTACATCAGGATATAATGTCCCTTGAGCTAAAAACTTATAATTACCAATTTTATTACTAATTTCTTCAAAAGCTCGAATAAACTCTTCACCAATTATTTTTCTCTTTTTTTCAGGATCTTTTACATTTTTTAATTTTGATAAAAACTTTTTAGAATAATCATAAGAATTTATTGATATTCCCAATCCATCTCTTAATGATGAAAGAACATCATCAATCTCATTTTTTCTTAATAAACCATGATCGATGAAAACACATTTCAATCTTTTACCAATTGCTTTATGCAATAATACTGCCACAACTGCAGAGTCTACACCACCACTTATCGCACATAAAACTTTATTTTTATCTACTATCTTATTTATTTCAAATAATGATTTTTCTATAAAATTAGTAGCTGTCCAATTTTTATTGCATTTTGCAATATTAAAAAGAAAATTTGAAATAATTTTTTCGCCATTTGTAGTATGATTAACTTCTGGATGAAACTGAACTCCATAGATTGGTTTAGATTTATTTTGAATTGCTGAAATAATATTATTTTCTGAATGAGCTATAGCATCCCAATTAGAATCTAATTTTGTAATTTGATCCCCATGGCTCATCCAAACATTAATATTATCAGGAACCTCATTAAATAAAGGCGAAGTATCATTTATTGAAATTAAAGAATTACCATATTCTCCAATATTTTTAGATTTAATTTCACCTTTAGAAATTTCAACTATAAGTTGCATACCATAACAAATACCTAAAATTGGAACATCTATACTATCTAATTCCCATTTTATTTTGGGTGCTTTTTTATCATATACACTTGAGGGCCCTCCAGAAAAGATTATTGCTTTAACTTCAGGACTTTTAATTATTTTTTCACTAACATTAAAAGGGACAATCTCTGAATATACATTCATATCTCTAATACGTCTTGCTATTAATTTCGTGTACTGAGAACCAAAATCAATAATTATAATTTTATCACTATTCATCTATTTTGTATCCAAAAAAATTAAATATCTCACTTAAAACAGTTTTCATTTTTTTTCTTTCTACAATATGATCTAAAAAACCTTTTTTTAATAAAAATTCAGATCTTTGAAAGCCTTCAGGTAAATCTTCTCCAATAGTTTGTTTAATAACTCTTGCACCAGCAAATCCAATCAAAGCATTGGGCTCTGCTAAAATAAGATCTCCCAACATTGCAAAACTAGCTGTTATTCCCCCTGTAGTAGGATCAGTTAATATTGGAATGTATAATCCATTTTGAGATGAAAATTTTGCTAATTTAGAACTTGTTTTTGCTAATTGCATCAAACTATATGCACCTTCTTGCATTCTAGCTCCACCAGAAGATGAAATTATAACTAATGGGAATTGTTTTTTTCTAGCTGTTTCAATACCCCTACTTATTTTTTCTCCTACTGCTGAACCCATACTCCCACCAATAAATGAAAAGTCCATAACGCATAAAACAACATTAAATCCATTAATTTTGCCCAATACAACCCTTACAGCTTCATTTAATCCAGTTTTGTTTTTTGCAGCTTCTAATTGCTGTTTATAATCTTTTTTACCTTTAAAGATTAACGGATCATTACTAACTATATTTTCAAATAATTCTGTATATTGATTATTATCTAATAATAATTTAAAATATTTTTCACTTCCCATTCTAAAATGATGATTACAAGAACTACAAACAAATTCATTTTCTTGTAAAATTTTATTATAAATAACTTCATTACATTGAGGGCATTTAATCCACAAACCTTCTGCAATATTTTTTCTCTCAGTTGTTTTAATTTTTACATCTGATCGTCTAAACCATTCTACCATTTTATTTTATATCCATATTATATAAAATTGCATCTTTACCTTTTTTATAATAATCTTTTCTTATATTTTTTTTTTCAAAACCAAATAATTCATATAATCTTATTGCTGCAAAATTATCACATCTAACCTCTAAGAAGATCTTACCAACATTTTTATCTTTTAGTTTTTCAATAACATAATGTAGGATTTTTTTTGCTATGCCTCGTTTTTGATAATTCTTTTTAACTGCAATATTATTTAAATGATATTCATTTTCTATTATGTAACCAAAGATATATCCTACACAACTTGATTTTTCTAAATATATTATATTGTAGGAAACATTTTTTTTAATATCACTTAAAAAATGATACCTAGACCAAGGTTGTTCAAAAATATCATTTTCTATATTAACAATTTCATCAATGTGATCAAGATTAGGCTTAATAAACATATTAATTAATATTTAAATTAGTTATATAATTTAATTTTGCTTCACTTAAATCTTTTATCAACCATTTATCTAAGTTTTTAAATGCCAATCTGCCAATTAATTCTGCTGAAGGTTTTATCTCATTGTATTTTATTGTTTTATTTATTCCCTTTAAACCATAACCGTAAATCACTTTATCTTCTAAATCACTAATTGAAACTAATCTTACATCATCAAAAACTATTTTATTTTTAAAATTTTGCACATAAATTTTATCTTTATGAGAATGTAATCCTATAATATGTTTTTCATCTATATTCAATTTATATTCTAATGCCTGCAATGTAGGCACTAAAACTAAAGGCAATTCTAAGGCAAAGGCAATACCTTTAGCTAAGCTTGATCCTATACGTAACCCTGTAAATGAGCCTGGACCTGAAGAAATTGCAATAAAATCTATAGAATTAATTTCTATATTAGATTGTTTAAATAAATTTTCTATCATTTTCCCTAACTCTTTAGAATGAGATTTAGGAATATCAATTTCTTCAATCGTAATCATTTTTTTATTCTCGAATAATGCTACACTACATATATTTGTTGATGTTTCTATCGCTAAACAATTCATTTTAAGATTTCTATATTTCTTTTATTTTTTGATATTGATTTAATTTGGATTTTATAAAGATTATCTAATGGTAAAGTTGAATCTAATATTTCAGGCCATTCAATAAAAATAACAGAAGTATTATCAAAATATTCATTAATCCCTATCATTTTCCACCTTTCTAAATTATTTTCACGATAACAATCAATATGAATTACTTTTGGATTAGACATATATTCATTTATTAATGTATAAGTTGGTGAAGTTACAAGTCCTTCATAACCTAAACCTTTTAAAACTCCCTTTATAAATGTAGTTTTACCAGCACCTAAATCACCTTTTAAAGTATAAATATCGCCAGGTTTTATAAATTCTGATAATTTTTTACCAAAATTAATTGTATCAACTTCACTCATTGATAACAACGAATCATAAATTTTATTCATTTTTTTTTCCATCTAATACTGCTAGTGGTAATATCATTTCTTCTAATGAAATACCTCCATGCTGAAAACTATCTTTAAAGTTCGATATAAAAGAATTTGAATTATTAGAATACACAAAAAAATTTCTATCCTTTGCAATGATATAATTAGTCAAACCATCAAAATTTGGCAATTTGTAGTCAGTTGGTTTTTTTATAACAAGTGCTTTTTTATCTGATAAATTTAAATTTTTTCCATATTTCATTCTAATTCCAGTTGACGTATTCTTATCACCTTTTACCAATACAGGCTTTCTAACCTGAACTATCCCATGGTCACTTGTAATCACAACTTTATGTCCCCAATAGCTAATTTCTTTTAACATCTCAAACAACCAAGCATTCTCAAACCAATTTAGGACAGCAGCCCTATAAGAGAATCTATCAGTTATAATTTCTTTTAAGACATCTGATTCTGATCTGCTGTGCCCTAAAATATCAATAAAATTTACAACTATTGCACATAAATCAAACTCTTTATAATTATTTAAATTTGAAACAATTTTTTTCCCTTGCTCTAAAGTTACAATTTTTTCATATTTTATCTTTTTACCATGCAATCCCAATTTTTCAATTTGATTTTTTAAAAAGAAATCTTCAAATCTATTTCTTGATTTATCATCATACCACATATTTTTATTTTGATTAGGATAATTCTTAAATAATTCATCTGGGAACATACCACTAAATATTGCATTTCTTGAAAATGCTGTGGATGTTGGTAAGATTGATAATATATAATTATTTTCAATTCTATAATATTTATATAAAAGATTACTTATTTTTTTCCAAAGATCTAAACTCAAACAATCCAAAACAATAAAAACAACTTTTTCTTGTTTATCTACAAATGGCT
>CAYTPF010000077.1:0-6639 GCA_964439775.1 uncultured bacterium
TAAAATAGTTATAGGATCTGACAATTCTTTAGATGAACTTTTTAAAAATATAATTAAACTCAATATAAAACCAGATTGGATTACTGTTGATGGATCAGAAGGAGGTTCTGGTGCGACTTATCAAGAGATGGCAGACTCTATGGGTCTACCAATAAAATCTGGCATTGTTATATTAGATAACACTTTACGAAAATATAATTTAAGAAAAGATATTAAAGTATTTGCTTCGGGAAAACTATTTTCACCAGATAGCGTTGCAATCGCCTTAGGATTAGGTGCTGATTGCATTAATATTGCCAGAGGACTAATGATATCTGTTGGTTGCATTCAAGCTTTAAAATGTCATACCAATGAATGTCCTGTTGGAGTAGCAACAACTGATAAATATTTACAAAATGCTCTTGTTGTCAAAGAAAAGCAATATAGAGTTTTAAATTACATGATAACACTACGAGCTGGACTAAACTCTCTAGCTGCAGCATCCGGGCTAAAAAGCCCAACAGAATTCAGAAGAGAACATATTGTTTATAAAGATGAAAAAGGTACTATAATATCAGGAAACGACTTATTCCCTTATATTAAATAATATTATTTTTTCTTATATTTATTTCTTTTAATAGCACTTCTGACACTAGTTATTCTTCCATCTGATAAAGTTATACTAACTAATGGAATCTTAGAAATGTTTTCAGGATTTAAAGTACTAGCTATTACACTAACACCGTCATAATTACTTTTTCTTTGTAAGATTTTAACTATATTTTTAAGCATTTCTTTAGTAAGATGTTGTTCAATTTCATCAATTACTAATAACTTCGTATCTGCAGCTATAGCTGCTGCTAACATAATTAATCGAAGTTGACCTGGAGTCAAATCTTTAATTTTCCTATTTAATAAATAACTGCAATTAAGTTTTTTACAAATTTTATCCATATGAGTTTTTGCATTATCTCTTCTATGACTTGTTTTGCTGATGACTTTTAACATGTATCTTTCAACTGAAAACCATTTAGGTTTATCAGTTTGAGATATAAAAGCAATTTCATTATTAAAATTTGTAGAACTTATTGAACTTAATTCATTACCTTCATATAGTAATGAACCTTTATTAATTGCAATTTTTTTACTAATCGATTCTAGAAATGTAGTCTTACCAGAACCTGGTTTGCCAGATAATAAATAAATAGCTCCTCTGTGAATATCAAAAGATTTAACATATAATCTTTGAAGATTATTATTTTTAATTAAAACATCATTCAATGAGAATAAAGGCGTTTGCATTTTATTCCTTTCTTAAATTAATTTTATAAAATTATTAAATATCATATGAGATTTTTCTATATCTTTACTTTGTTGGTACAAAACTTTAATACCATTTTGAATTCTCATATCTATATATGCATCCATAATACTGTTATCAAACTCTGGATGGAATTGAACACCCCAAATTTGTTTTTTATATTCAAATGCTTGTATTCCCATACTATTTTTAGCTAATAAATTAGAATTTAAAGGCAATTTAATTACAGCATCTTGGTGAGTTTCTGCAGCGAAAAAATCATCTTCAAAATCATTAAACAATTCAGATTTTATACCCATAGTTGTCAATGAAATCTGAGAGTAGCCCACCTCCCAACCTAATGGATTTTTCTCAACAGTGCCACCTAAAACTTCAGCTAGTAATTGATGTCCAAAACATATTCCCAAAATTGGCTTTTTACTAATTATAGCGTTCTTAAGTAACTTTTTAAATGAAGCCAACCATTTGTAATGATCATAAACGGAACATTCACTACCTGTTATGATCCATGCATCAGCATCAAGAGAATTAGAAGTATATTCATTAGAAAAAATATCTATAAAATTAATATCAATATCAAATTTTGATAAATATTTATGATACCAGTGTTTTTTTGAATTAAACTTTTTTTCTATACTAGGGCTAGTATTACCAGCTACCATTACAGATATAGTTTTCATAATTTATTCTCTATTAATAATATTAATTAATATTAATAAAATAGTTTTAGTGAGCTTCTAAGTACCTTTCAGCATCTATAGCAGCCATGCATCCAGATCCAGCAGCTGTAATTGCCTGTCTATATATTTGATCTTGCAGATCTCCTGCTGCAAAAACTCCTGGCACCGAAGTTAATGTAGAATTATTTTTAGTAATTACATATCCTTTTTCATCTAGTTCAATTTGATTATTAAAAATCTTTGAATTAGGAATGTGTCCTATAGCAATAAAGGCACCATCGCATTGGATATCACCTTTAATACCATCTACAGTATTTACAGTTTTAACTGAAGTCAATCCACCTTTTAATGGATCACCAATAAAATCAGTTATTGATGTGTTCCACATTAAATCGATCTTATCATTTTCAAAAACTCTTGTTTGCATAATTTTAGATGCTCTTAACTCATCTCTTCTATGAACCAATACAACTTTTGATGCAAATTTAGTTAAGAAAATTGCTTCCTCAGCAGCAGAATCACCCCCACCAACTACAATAACTTTTTTGTCTTTATAAAAATACCCATCACAGGTAGCACATGCAGAAACACCATAGCCCATAAGTTTTTTTTCACTTTCTAAACCTAACAACTTAGCAGAAGCACCAGTAGATAGTATTACTGCTTTTGCTTCATACATTGTATCTCCTGACCATATTTTAAAAGGAGATTTGCTAAAATCTACTTTATCAATATTTTGGAAAAAAGTTCTAGTTCCAAATCTTTGTGCTTGTTTTCTAAATACATCCATTAGCTCTGGCCCCATAATACCATTTTCAAAACCAGGATAATTTTCCACATCAGTAGTTATTGTCAATTGACCACCAGGCTGATGACCTTCAAATAAGATTGGATTCAAATTAGCTCTTGCTGCATAAATAGCAGCAGTAAAACCTGCTGGACCTGATCCAATTATAGCTATATTTTCTATCATTATTATTAATTATAGTTTATCTAAAATATCAGTAATTTGTTGTTTAGGAACAGCTCCTACTAATTGTTCCTGAACCTCTCCATCTTTAAAAAACAACAATCCAGGTATACTTCGTATACCATAATTTGAAGCTGTATTAGGACAATGATCTACATTTACTTTACCACATTTTACTTTACCAGTATACTCAGAAGCAATTTCCTCAATAACTGGTGTTAACATTCTACAAGGACCACACCATTCAGCCCAGAAGTCAACTAAAACTGGTAATTCTGAATCTAAAACTTCATTTTTAAAATTATCATCAGTAAAATCATGCAATGTATCACTCATTCGTAACTCCTAATAAATTAATTTAATTGTTAATAACAAATATAAATTATATTTAAAGATTGGTAATATTAAATAGATTTATATTTTTTTTAAAAAAAAATCAATCGATAAAAAGCCAATCAACTTGAAAAAAAGAAATTGGTTTTATAGCTAGATAAGCATCGCTTATTATAAAATTACTATTTGATAAGAAATAATTACAGTAAGTTAATTTAAAATCACCTACCATTAATCCAACTTTGCTATTTATAAACATATCTTTATAGCTACTAAAGCCTTCATGATGTGAAAGGATATCCAAAGTTGATAAATTAACATTCTCCGACAAATTATAGTAATAAAAATCAATATCAAAAAACACACCATATCTATTTGTCCAAAAAAGGTATGGTTCAATATGAAAATTCAAATTGAAATAATCATTTGTAATTGAGTAATCAGATTTTTGTGTAATTGCAACAAGATTAATAGTATTTTTATTAAATGACATTTTAGAATTTAATTTATATAATTGATATGAAGTTTTATTAAAATTTATATTTGAAATACTAACTTCTGTAAAAAGCCATTCTTTACTATATGAACATAAAATATTTTTAATATGTGAATTTTTATCATAAATATCAAACCTATTTTCTATACTTCCTAAATAGTTTGAAAAAATATTTTCTTTTGAAATTATCAAATTGTAATTATTTAGAGAACGAGATAATGTATAATTCAAGAATATTTCATTTCTAAAATAATCAATTCCAAGTTTTAATTGATAATTATTTAATAGAGGCTCAAAATAGAAACTAAAATTGTTATTCATATTATTAACAGCCGAAGTATCATTAACTACTGAACGAAAATTTTTATTATAAATTTTAGATAATAAGTTAAAAGAATTCATTGCGAAAATTCCATTTACCTCAATTATATCTGCAGTATACTCTAAATCATTTTGATAGCTAGCTCTACCTCCTTCTATAAAATGTTTGATATCAAATTCAATATTTTTGTAGGATGAGCTATATAGAGATCCAATATGAATAGACTCAGAATATCTTTTGTTGTGAGAATCAAGACTAACAGGTAATCCTACATTCTCAAGATGATAAAAAATACCAAAGTCTAATTTTGAATTTTTATATATTTTATTAAAATCTAAATAATAATTTTGTAGTGAATTTCCACTAAAATTATTAATAGATGGTCCTTGCATACTGTACTGACCTGGGAATGATATACCTTTTGCAAGAAATTTTATACGACTAGAATCTTTCAACATAAAATTAGAGCCTAATGTTATATCTCTTAATAAATAATCTCCCTGAATCCAACTAAAGTAATTATAACTTTGCAATGAATCAGTATTAAAATAATTATTAATAATATAAGTTCCAATAGGGATATTTTTAGTAGCATCTACTAGAATAGAACCAAATTGATAATCATTTTGTTGATAATTAGATTTAATATCTAAATAATAGCTAGAATGGTCTACCTGATCAATATAAATTGGAATTTGGTTTGATGAAAATGAATAAATAAAATTACTGAAATAAAAAATAATAAAAAACCGCTTAAAATTTAAGCGGTGATTATCTTTTAAAAAAAATAACATACTTATCATTTTTATGTACTTATAAATACTGGATATTTTTTCTCAATATATTTATATGAATACAGTAAAATTGGAGTAAATAATAAGTTAGATAGTAAAGCATTTTTTAAAAATGGTATTGCTGCTACATAACAAGCTATTAAACCTGGCAAAGATTTTTCATAAAATCCTATCTGCATTAACCAAACACCAAAATTTGTAATTACAAAAAATGCAATATTTGAAACAAAGATACTAGGAATCAATACCTTTAAAGATGATTTGGATGTATTTAAATAACCAATATAAATAACAATTAACAATGCAAAATAAACAAAGAATATGGTATTATGAATACCTAGAATCATATCTGTTGCAAACATTGCCAATAAAGGTACAAGAAACATCTTTTTTGATTTTTTAAACATCATACCAGAAAACATGCACATAGAAAATACTGGAGTAAAATTAGGTATTAGTGTATATAGACGCAGAAAAAATCCTAAGAAAATAATACTACATAAGAAAATATTTTTATTGTTCATAATAGATAATATATTAATTTTTAATTAATTTAATATATTATTATTATAATAATTTAATTTTTCTTCTAATTGAGATAGATGGAATATTATTAAAGATTCTTGAGATTTTATTGATTGATTCAAGTTATCTCTATGAAAATTCAATATTGCATCTCTTATCTTATTTTTTATATCAATATTAAAATTTGCTATCAAATTAATTTCTCTTTCTATAATTTCCCATGACAATATATGCAATTTAGAAGAGGTGATTTTATCGTGTATTAATCCAATTTTATATATCATTGAAATTACCAAAAGTAAATCAAAGTTAATATTTTTATAATTATGTTTAGATATTATCAAAATTTCACATAGAGAATTTACATGAGACAAAAACTTTTCCGGACTTTCTTTAGGTAAATACATTGAAGATAAATTATATATAAGATCTTTATTTTTTTTATATATGTTAATAACAAGTCTTTTTAAATTCTGTTCCTTTATTTTTTTTATAAATACCAAAATTTTATTCCAGTAATTATCATTATAAAGTTTAAAATTTAATATAGCATTAGCATCAAAACCATATTCATAATATATTTGTGGTATAATTGTTTTAATAGTACTTATATCTATATATTTTAAGTCTCTATATTTTAAAACAGTACCTTTTACTGCAACAAAGTCTCCTTTATTAAATCTAGTTTTAAAGACCTCAATATTATTCCATAATTTCCCTCCAATAACACCAGTATGATCTTTTATAATAATATCTAAAAACTCATCTCCCATTTTAGTATGCTTCAATAATTTCTCAGTACATCTATAAAAACCATTCACAGAAGAATTCAATTCAAACTCTAAAATTTTTTTTAATCTTATCTTTGCCAAAATGTTCTACTAAATAATACCATAACTGTAAAAATCTCCAATCTACCTAATAACATGCAAAACGAAGCTATCCATTTTGCTACATTAGGAAGATGAGACCAATTTTCTGCTGGACCAACAGATCCTAAGGCTGGACCAATATTACCAATAGAACTAGCAGAAGCTGATAAAGCTGTTTCTATATCCATTCCTAGCATAGCAAATGTCATTGAAGTAAATACAAAAATAAAAATATAAAATAAATAAAATCCTAATGTTTTCTTTACTACATCATCAGGAACAACATTTCCATTTATTCTAAGTGGAAATACACCTTTTGGATGCAACATTTTTCTTATTTCTGAAAT